>NZ_JBFWIJ010000025.1:0-45846 GCF_050256055.1 Sphaerochaeta sp.
ATGATAACGTATTTGTACAGAATTATGTTTCTAAGCCCTAGGGGTATAGACGCAAAAAAACCACCCTGGGGTGGCTGGCGTGTGGTTTTGGGGTTTTGAATTAGATTATGCTGCTGTCAAACTGTGGAGGGTCCCAGGCTACTTGAAAGACGTACCAGCCTTCCAGTCTTCGCCGCGAATATTATGGTAGACCCAATAGGGTGTTTTCGCTAGGTCGATACACGTTGTGTACAATTGATTGAGCATCCATAATACCGTGGTATACTATATAGTATATCCAATTATCATCTCATGGAATCTGTGGACGAAGTGCATATACTATAAGTTTATATCTGCTAATTATAATATGCCTTCAGTACAAATTTATTCACTTCCTTGACTCACAAGCGAAGGCGGTATATAGTCTGAAGCAACGAAAACGACGTAAGGAGTCAATATCATGGCTTACAAAATCACTGATGCATGCGTGGCTTGTGGAACTTGCCAGCCTGAGTGCCCCACCGGTGCTATTTCCGAAGGCGATATCTATGTAATCGACGCTGATACCTGCATCGATTGCGGCACTTGTGCCGATGTCTGCCCCACCGGAGCTATCATCCAGGACTAAATCAACCGCTTTGGTTGAGAGACAGCTTCGATTGCTGTCTCTTTTTTTTTCATAAGGATATGTCATGCAAGGAGAAACAACAACACTCGGCGCCCCGATTCTGCTCTTGGGACTTTTGCTAGGTTTCTTTCTCTGCTTTTACGGCTACCGGGCCAAGCGGTTGTTCATCAAGATTCGCAGTGCCGTGGCTGGAGCTTTGGTAGCGACTGCCGCCGCTCTCTTCTTCCATGCGCGGGCACAAGTCCTGGCAGCCCTGCAAACAGACCATCAACTACACGAACTTTGGTTGGTGATTTCCAATCCAGCTGATTATTCCGGACTGCTGCTGTATCTTCTCGCCTGTTCGGCGGGCGCCTTGGCTCTCTTTTTTCTCGCCCGCAATGCACACCCATTCCTCGATACGGTGGTGGCATTCTTCACTGCCGTAAGTATGGATCTTTTGATTTTCCTTCTGATCATCCCCTACCTACCCCTCAGTGTCAGCATCATCATCTCCTTGACGCTTCTGGTCGTCATCCTGGCATTCAGTTTGATCCACTTCACCTCCTATCTGGCCATCGAAAGCGCGTTGGCAGGATCCCTGTTGGTTTCCTATCTGCTTTCACGATTCTGGTACCTCGGATTTTGGATATTTTTCGGCCTTTGGGCATTGTTGGCGTTCCTGGGGATCCTGAATCAGCTGCATATGCTCACCCATAGGGAGAGCGACAATGCCTGAACTCATCAACACCGAACTGACCGTCTCTGAATTGACCAGTTTGATCAAGCAAACCCTTGAGCAGGGGTTCTATGGTTTGAAAGTCAGCGGGGAAATTTCCAATTTTCGACCTTCCTCAACGGGGCATTGGTTCTTCACGCTCAAGGACAGCAGTTGTGCGATCAGTGCGGTCATGTTCAAAAGCGCCCTCTGGAAGGTTGATTTCTCGCCGAAGGAAGGTGACAAGGTAACGGTAACCGGAAGCATCGATGTCTATGGTGCTCGGGGCACCTACCAACTCAAATGCGATACCATGGAACAATCGGGGGTCGGGGAGCTGCTTGCACTGCTGGAGAAACGAAAACGCTTCTATGCAGAAAAAGGATACTTTGCTCCGGAGAGAAAAAAAGTACTTCCCGTACGTCCCAAACGAATCGGTGTGGTGACCAGTCCCACAGGTGCAGCCCTCCAGGACATTCTCAATGTCTTGGGAAGAAGGGCTCCCGGTTTGGATGTCCTCGTCCTTCCCGCAGTCGTACAGGGAGAAGATGCAGCACGCAGCATTGCAAATCGCATCTGCCAGGCGAACAACCTCCTGCTCTGTGATGTGCTGATCGTCGGACGAGGCGGAGGGTCGCTTGAGGACCTGCTTCCGTTCAGTGAGGAGTGTGTGATCGAGGCGATCCATGATTCGTCCATACCGATCGTCAGCGCTGTCGGCCACGAGATCGACTGGGCGTTGTCCGATTATGCAGCGGATCTGAGGGCCCCCACTCCGTCGGCTGCTGCCGAACTGGTGAGCCAAGGCTATATGGAAAGCAGGCAACGCATCAAGGAAATTGAGGAGCAGTTGAAGCAGACGATGCTGCATCGCCTTGTGTTCTTTGAGGAACGGCTGAGACGATATACAAGCCAAGCGTTCCAACAAAGACTGGAGGCCATCATCGACAAACGCCAGTATCTGCTCGCCAATGCAAGCAACAACCTGGTCCTTGCCCAAAAACAACTGCTTAGGGATGCGTCCTCCCGTGTGGAATCGGCCCAAAGAGAGTTGCAAGCCCTTTCCCCCCTTGCTATACTGGCCCGAGGATATACCGTCGTCACCGATGATACAGGAAAGCTTGTCAAATCCCGGGCCCAGGCCGAGATCGGAAAACAGGTAACGCTTACTTTCATCGACGGCAAGCGAACGGCGCTGGTCAAGGAGTAGTCATGAGTTTTGAGACTGATGTTGCCAGAATTGAAGAAATTGCACAAACGTTGAACGCCTCCGATACCTCCTTGGAGGAAAGCCTTGCGTTGTTCGAGGAAGGCATGCGTTTGTCCAAGAAATTGGAACAAAGCCTCGCCGAAGCGAAACGCAAAGTCGAGCAGGTGCTCGGCGAAGACACGGATTCCATCGAGATAACATCACGTACCTAGAGGCGGCAACCATGGCAGAAACACAGAAAAAAATTATATTCCTCATCCAATGCGAGGATCGCAAAGGCATACTCAGTGCTACATCCACCTGGTTCTACAACCGGTCGTTCAATATCCTGCACTGCCAACAGCATACGGACAATACCCAAGGCAGGTACTTCATGCGCATCGAATTGGATATGGATGACCTGAAGACGACCAGAAAGGAATTGGAGGATGATTTTGCTGAATTCGCCGCCGAATACAAACTGACCTGGGAATGTCATTACAGTGACTATCATGCCAGGATGGCCATCATGGTAAGTAAGACCAGTCATTGCCTGTATGACCTGATAGCCCGGAAGAATGAAGGTGACCTTGATTGCGAAATCCCCTTGATCATCAGCAATCACCCCGATCTGGAGATGATCGCCAACCAGTTCCGCATTCCTTTCTACTACCTTCCGGTCACGGCCGAAACAAAGAACGAGCAGGAAGCAAAAATCCGCAGTCTGCTCAAGCGGTTCGACATTGATTTGGTGGTACTGGCACGGTACATGCAGATTCTTTCAGCTGAATTCACCCAGGAATGGCAAGGAAGGATCATCAATATCCACCACGGGTTCCTCCCTGCATTCCAAGGTGCGAATCCGTACCGTCGTGCGTATGAACGGGGAGTGAAGATGATCGGGGCGACTGCTCACTACGCCAGTGAAGATCTCGACCAGGGACCGATCATCGACCAGGATGTAGTGCGCGTCAACCATGAACTCAGCCCGAACGGACTTCGCGACGTTGGCAAGGATGTGGAACGCAGAGTGCTCGCCAAGGCAGTCCAGGCACATCTGGAAAGCCGCATCATCATCTTCAAGAACAGAACCATCGTATTTGAGGCGGAACGGTAAGCGATTATCCACTTGGATCCTGCAAGCTTGAGAATCGATACTGAACTATTGGAGGATCGGCATGGGAGACAGGGGAAATTTTCGGGTACTCGGAAAAACAGCATCGGTCAGCGCGATGGTGATGTTTTTACTCATTCCTCTGCAAATCATCATATTCATGTTGCATCCCCTGCCGACGGATGTACAGCAGTGGTATGCTCTGTTTCATGACTCTTGGTTGCTCGGCTTGGTTTCACTCGATCTGTTGTACATCATAGACAACAGCTTGGTGGCCTTGGTATACCTTGCACTGTATCAGTTGCTCAAGGATGTTTCGCCCTCTCGGATGCGCATAGCGCTTCTGCTGGGATTTCTCGGGATCGCAGCATACTGGGCAAGCAATCCGGCATTTGAAATGTGGCATGCACAGCAACAATTCCAGCTTGCCCAGGACTCAATGAGCAGGCAAACCTGGCTCATCGTCGGAGAAACCCTCTTGCTGCAATGGCGAGGAACTGCATTCATCACCTACTATATTCTCAATGGGGTTTCCCTGATTCTCATCTCCTCCGTCCTGCTTCACAGTAATTACCCTAAACGCATCGGCCGTATCGGATTGGTAAGCGGCATCTTGATGAGCATCCCATCGACCTTCGGCATGGTGGGGTTGATTTGTTCCCTGCTTTCCCTGATTCCCTGGCTTATCTTTCTTGCTTACCTGATCCCGATCTTTTGGAAACAGGAATACTGATGATCGGGGCTGGTCCCTCAAAAACAACCCCGATCAATCTTCTCGGATACGTTACTCTTCCACCACCTCATCCTGAAGGGCATCATACCCTTCCTCACCGGTTCTGACCTTGATCACGTTGTCAACCGTATAGACGAAGATCTTGCCGTCACCAATATGCCCGGTATACAGTGCTTTCTTTGCAGCCTCGATGACTGTACGGACCGGGACCTTGCTCACCACCGTCTCCACCTGCATCTTGGGAAGCAGGGTCATGGAAACCGGCAGACCGCGGTAATACTCCTTGTTTCCTTTCTGCATGCCGCATCCCATGACCTCGGTGACGGTCAACCCGGTCACCCCGATGGCGTTGAGCTGCTGTTTCAGCTCATTGAACTTGCTCTGTCTGCTGACGATGACCACCTTGTACATCGGAACCTCTTTGCTCGGGCGTTTGGTCGGCGGGACCTCTATGACCGGCAACGCCTGCTCAACTGGTGCGATTTCCCCCAGGACATGGGGAACGGCAGGCATGAAATCGGCATAGGAGGAAACGATGCCATGTTCCTCCAGATCGAGCCCTGCAATTTCCTCGGCCGGCGACACCCGAAGTCCCACAGTCCTGTCGATCACGGCAAAGAGGATGATCATGGAAAGAGAAACCCAAATCATCACCGAGAAGACCCCGATTGCCTGAACGCCGAGCAAAGCGAACCCACCTCCGTAGAGCAGTCCACCATCAACGGAGAACAGTCCGACCAACAATGTTCCCAAAGCACCACAAATGCCGTGAACCGAAATTGCGCCCACCGGGTCATCGATATTGGCAACCTTCTCAAAGAATTCGACGGCGAACACGATGACCACCCCGCTGATCAATCCGATGATTGCAGCTCCCATCGGAGAGACTGCATCGCATCCGGCGGTGATGGCGACCAAACCCGCCAACGCTCCGTTGAGTGTCATCGACACATCGGGCTTCTTGTAGCGAATCCAAGTCACGATCATCGTTGCAATGGAAGCAAACGCAGCGGCGAGGTTGGTGGTGACGAAAATCTTGGAGGCACTGAGTATCGTGTCATCACCACTGAGACTTACCGTAGACCCCCCATTGAAACCGAACCAACAGAACCAGAGAATGAAAACACCCAAAGCACCAAGGGTGAGGCTGTGGCCGGGGATTGCCTTTGCATTCCCCTGTGCGTCGTATTTGCCTATGCGCGCCCCCAATCGTTTCGCACCCCAGAATGCTGCCACGCCACCTACCATATGGACTGCAGTGGAACCGGCGAAATCATGGAATCCCAGAGCTGAGAGCCACCCGCCGCCCCAAATCCAATGACCACTGACCGGATAGATGAAGGCACTGATGATCAAAGAGTAGATGCAGTAGGAAATGAACTTCGTCCTCTCAGCCATGGCTCCACTGACGATGGTGGCTGCAGTTGCACAGAAAACCGTCTGGAAAATCAAGAAGGCATAGGAAGGAAAGGATGCGCTGTAATCACCATGTACAAAGATGTCCAATGTACCGATGAAGGGGTTTGCTATGCCTGTAGCCCCGATGCCGAACATCAAGCCGAACCCGATGATCCAGAAAGCGGCACTTCCCAGGCAGAAGTCCATCAAATTCTTCATGATGATGTTTCCCGCATTCTTCGCCCTGGTGAACCCCGTCTCAACCATGGCGAATCCGGCCTGCATGAAGAATACCAACACAGAACCCAACAACACCCACATGGTGTCTACCGATGAATACATACCGTTTCCTCCCGTGCAAAAAAAGAGACGTGCAGTGACCTTTCACCGCACGCCTTCGTACGAAGCCCAACGGGCC
The DNA here is from genome assembly GCF_050256055.1 of Sphaerochaeta sp. Taxonomy (NCBI): domain Bacteria; kingdom Pseudomonadati; phylum Spirochaetota; class Spirochaetia; order Spirochaetales; family Sphaerochaetaceae; genus Sphaerochaeta; species Sphaerochaeta sp. The sequence continues at coordinate 6,157 of NZ_JBFWIJ010000025.1, forward strand.
GCAACAACGAAAGAAGGCGATGCGGATCACTCCACATCGCCTTCGACGTATGCACAGGTTATAACCAACCTCGGCCTATTCTGTCAAGCACCTTCAGAGCGAAAGATTCAGGCACTGCAACCGAGGGTGCACGAACAGCCCGTCCTTGCGTACCAATTCCCCGTCGAAATACATCTCCCCGCCACCGTACTCCGGCCGCTGGATCTGCACCAAATCCCAATGGACGGCGCTGCGGTTGCCGTTGTCACAATCATCATAGGCATTACCCGGGGTGAAGTGAATGGAACCGAGGATTTTCTCATCGAAGAGGATGTTATCCATCGGCTTGAGAATGCCTGGATTGCAGCCCAAGGCGAATTCACCGATATAGCGTGCACCCTCATCAATATCGAAAATCTCATTGAGCAGGACATCGTCATCGGCATGCGCCTCGACGATCTTCCCATCCTTGAAGGTTAGGCTCACATCCTTGAAACAATGTCCATGATAGGTGCTTTCCGTATTGTAGGTGATCGTTCCGTTCACCGAATCCTTGACCGGACACGAATAGATTTCCCCATCGGGAATGTTCATCTGCCCTGCACAGGGGATCCAACCCATTTTCTTTACACTGAAGGTCAGATCGGTTCTGGGCGCCTTGATATGCACCTTGTCCACGGTATCGAGATAGGCCTTGGCTTCCGCCATGGCCGCAGCCATCCTGTCATAGTCGACTTCAGTGCAGACTTTGTAGAAGAAGTCCTCGAATTCAGTGGTTCCCATCCCTGCCTGCATGGCAAAAATCTCGGTCGGGTACCGAAGGACGACCCATTTGGTGTGGGGAACCCTGGTTTGCATATGCACCGGAATATTGTAAAGCTTGCTCACCAGATTCGCCTGCTCGGGGATAGTGGCAAGTTCGCGTACGTTGGCGATTCCCCTGATTCCGATGAAGGCATCCATCTGTTTCATCCGGTAGGTATCGACATCGGCCCATTTCTTCAAGGATTCTTCCGTCGCCCCTTCCGACATGGCCCGTTCGAGACGAGCCTGCCAGAGATTGACCACAGGATAGCCGCCGGCCTCATACACGGCCTGTACCAACGCTTCGGTCATGGTGATTGGGACATCGACTGCGTTGATCAGACAAGACTCCCCTTTCTGAAGTTTTACTGAATAATTCACGAGAAGCTTCGCCAGCTTCTGTTCCCTAGGATCTGCCATCCATCATTCTCCTTCTTCTTGGCTTTGAATTCGTATTTCGAGAGGCTTTGCGGTGATCGGATGCACCAGTTCAACCGCAACCGCACGCAAGCCGAGATTATGCGCACTCCGTCCATGATACACCTCATCGCCCTCAAGCGGCCACCCACTCCAGGCAAGATGCACCCGCACCTGATGCCTGAACCCGGAGGACAATCTGCAGGTAAAGTGCTCCCTACCTCCGGGACCACTTCCGGCATAGGTGACCTTAGTCATGTACCAGGTACCGGTGGTCTTGTCCAACAGATGCTTGGGACTGTCTGCGAGCACCGGCCTTACTTCCCTCCGGTTCTCCCCAAAACGCCGGAAAAGACTACCTATGGCAACCTCCTTCCCTTTTGCAGCATAGGGATCCTCATACGGGTAAGCAGGGAAACCCGGCAGATCAGGAACTCGGGGACCGCTTGAGATGGCTTGGTATTCCTTGAAGAACAGATCGGCTTTCTGCAACGCCTGCAAGGAAGCATAGGCCTCCTTGGTCCTCGCGATGACCACCAAGCCACTGGTGGCGGTATCCAGACGATGCAGGACCCCGCCTTCCCAGAGGTTATGGCCGGCGATCTGCCGCACCTCGGGATATGCTTGGGAAACCAGACCCAATAGGGTCAGTTTCTCCACAGGATCATCCTTAAGCGGAACGGTGGGCAAATGGGCGGGCTTGTCCACTACCAGAATATCATGGTCTTCATAGACGAGTGCGAACTTCATTTCCTCTTCCATACCCTTTCACTATACTAAAATTTCCGGGTTCCGGCATCAAGAAAAGGGTCGGTCGAAAGCCAAGGTTTCTTTGCACGCGTACAAAGCTGATGTATACTCATGCTATGCAAGAGATCCCTATCAATACCTACACCTCACCCAATGTCATCCTCGAGCTCATTTATCGGCTGAAGGTCAAGGATGTCATGACCACCGACCTGATCACTGCAGCCAAGGAAACATCCTTGCGGGAAATCCAGTACATCATGCGTCAGCAACAGGTGACCGGACTTCCGATCGTCATGGGCAAGCGCTTGATAGGGATCGTCAGTATGGATGACATCATCCAGGCGTTGGACAAGGGCTATATCGAGGAAAAGGCGCAGGACCATATGACCAGGAATCTCATCGTTCTTGAGGATGATATGCCCATCTCCTTCGCGATCAGCTATTTCGACCGTTTCAAGTACCATCGGTTCCCGGTGCTGAACAAACATAAGGAACTGGTGGGTATGATCACCAGCCGGGATATTACCAGCACCTTGCTTGTCGAGGTAAACCGGGAAATAGAGGAGCTGGAGAAACGCACCCGCACCACCAGCCTCAGCGAGGAGATGAGTGGGGAGATCCACACCTACTCGATCATGAAGAATGATTTCGAGAATGCAGGATATGCATCAACGGAGATCAAGAAACGTTTGAAGAGTGCGGGGATCCAACCGCATATCATCCGACGAGCGGCCGTGGCAAGCTATGAGCTGGAGATGAATCTGGTGGTCCACTCCGATGGTGGGGAATTGATCGCTGAGTATTCCCCGCAAACGCTGCAGATCACCGCCAGGGACAGCGGACCGGGCATCAGTGATCTTGCATCAGCTATGACTCCCGGCTGGTCGACCGCCAGCGAATGGATCAGATCCCTCGGATTCGGGGCGGGCATGGGATTGCCCAACGTGAAATCCGTATCGGATGACTTTACCATTGAAAGCAGTAGAAACGGGACGACGGTGGTCAGTACCATCGTTCTGCATCCCACACAGGAGGAATAGGACAATGGTTGTACGTGAACTTGCCGCAATCCAGGGATTCGCCACCGAATGCATGGAATCAGGCGATCTGGCGATTTTGGATGCATACACAGGAGATTTGCTCAGTGATGTTATGGGCAACGCCCCTTCAGAGAGTGTGCTCATCACCATTCAGGCCCATAAGAATACCGTTGCGGTAGCCTCGCTTGCAGGTATCCGAGCCCTGGTCATATGCAATGGACGGTCCATCCCCCCGGATATGCTGCAATCGGCGAAGGAAGAGGACATCGCCGTCTTCTCTACCGGCGACACCCAATTCGAGGCAAGTTGCAAGGTTGCCGCAGCATTGGGAATATTGTATGCGGGTAGCCGTTGATCTACACAACCACAGCTGTCTCTCCCCCTGTGGAAGTGATGATTTGACGCCTTCCCTGCTTGCTGTGGAAGCGATGGAACAGGGTATCCAGATTCTCGCCCTGACCGATCACAATAGTGCACGCAATCTGGTTGCATTTTCCCAAGCCTGTGAGATTTGCTCGCTTCTCGGCTTATATGGACTGGAGGTGACTACCATCGAGGAAGTGCATGTGCTCACCGTATTCCCCAATCTTGAGGATGCACTGGCATTCGGATCGTTCATCGAATTTCTGTTGCCCCCGATTTCCAACGATCCGAAGCTGTTCGGCAACCAGCTTGTGTGCGATGTGACCGGAACGGTCATTGACCGGGTGGACAGGCTGCTGATCAGCGGCACATCCCTTTCCTTCTGTGATGTCGTCGAGGAAGCGCTCAGCCGGGATGCGTTGGTCATCCCTGCCCATATCGATCGGTTTGCAAACAGTGTGCTCGCTAACCTGGGATTTCTCCCTGATCTGCCCTACACGGCATTGGAAGCCATCCATCTCCCGGTACAAGCAGACACCCACAACCTTACAATTCTCACAGGAAGCGACGCTCACAGTCTGGATCAGGTAGGCAGACGAACCTGCTACCTTGAGCTTGAGGAAATTTCCTATGAAGCGTTGAAAGCCGGATTGAGAAATCCGGCACAGGTGCGCTACAGAAAGTAAAGCCGCCTTAGCTTTCTCAGGCGGCTTGGATCCACTAGTTGCGGCTTGACCGAGAGAAGATTCTGAGCAGGTACAAAAAGAGATTCAAAAAATCCAGATACAGCGACAATGCGCCGATGATGCTCAGCTTGGTGAAGGTTTCCTCATCAATACCCGAGCCATATTCCTGATTCATTCTGATGATCTTCTGAGTATCATAGGCGGTAAGGCCGAGGAATACTGCAACTCCGATGAAACTGATCAGATAATCGAGTCCGGAGGATCGGAAGAAGATGTTGACCAGACTGGCGATGATCAAGCCCCACAATCCCATGATCAGGTAGGAACCGATTCGATTCAGATCCCGTTTGGTCGTCATTGCATAGAGGCTCATCCCGGCGAACATCAATGCGGTGGTGAAGAACGTCTTGTAGATGACCACTCCTGCATATACGGCGAACAGGGTGCTGAGCATGATGCCGTTGAGTGCTGAATATGCCAAAAACGCCCCGATCGCACTCGCTTGGCTCATTCGGTCCAATCGAGCAGTGAGATAGAAGACCAAGGCGAACTCACCGATGACGATGAACAGGAATCCCATGGTATTGCCGACCAACGCACGAAGCAGCGAAGGATTGCCGGCGATAAAGAAAGCAATGACGCCGGTCAAGGCAAGTCCTGCAGTCATCCAAAGGTATACGTTCTTCAAAATGGTCCGCTCGCGGGCGAATACATTCTGAAGCATCGAGGTATTTTGTTCGTTCATGTAGGTAGCCTCCATTGCTATCATATCATAATTTCGTAATTCTTTGCAAAATCGTCAACGCCCTTCCAACCATCTGCGTTTTCTGAACGCAACCAGACGCAAAGCACATTCCGCCCCATCACCGATCAGGTAGGCCGCCCACAACCAGGATACATCGAGTCTGAACAGCAATACGACAACCAATGCATACGGTATTTGCAGAAACCAACTGGAAATAAGAGAAGATGACAAGATGGGGCGGGTATGCCCGGATCCAAAAAAGGCAGCTCCAAGTGCGCTGCTGACCGCTAACACAAGCAGACAGACACCATAGATCCGCATCAAGGGTATTGATGAATCCATCACGGAATCACTGCCGAGAAAGAGGCGCAGAATAGGCTGGGGAAACACTTCCAGCATTACGACCAGAGGAAGGGAAAAGACCAAACCATTGAGGATGGAGAGCCGGACAACCTGTTGTGCTTGGTCCTGCTCGCCTGATCCGAGCCTTTGACCCACCAGAATCCCCGATCCCATACCCAGCCCACCGGAAGGCATGCCGCAGAATTGGTAGATCCGGTTGGCGATTCCCAAGGCTGCCAATGCAGAAGTCCCGTAGAGTGCGACCAGCTTGAGGAAGATGAAGGTCACCAAGGATCTGAGCAACATGTTCACTCCGCTGGGAAGCCCGATCGTGAGCAGGGCCTTGTCCAGATCCTTGTCCAGATGAAAAATCCCGTGCAATCCGATGCGTAGCGGTGCTTTTGCGCTGTGTAGGTACCAGAACCCCCCGATGAAGGCAATGGTATAGGAGATGCAGGTTGCCAAGGCGGAACCGGTCATCCCCCAACCAAGTCCCCGGATGGAAGTGCCGGGAATGAGAGAGAACATACACACAGGATCCAGCACAAGGTTCAGCACCGCCGTTGCAAGCAACAGACGCATCGGGGTCTTGGCATCAGAGGTGCTTCGCAGGATGGTGTTGACCGTATAGGAGGAGAAAAACACCGGGATGAAAAGCGTCCGCAGATAGCCATACTGCATTCCAAAGGAGAAGACCTTGGGATCGTCGGTATAGATGCGATAGAAGAACGGGAGCGAAAGCAGGAGAAGTACGGCACCCAGGCTGCCCAGCAAGGCCTTGAATACGAATGTCTGTTCCCCGATTCTTCTGGTCAGTTGGACATCGCCGGCTCCCCAGCTGCGACTGAGCATGGATACGCTGCTTGTTCCCACAATCTCGTTGAGGATTTCCAGCGCCCAGAACAAGGCCAAATAGATGGTAAGGGCGGCGACCGCCTCCTTGCCGAGCATACCGATCCAAAACATATCCACCACGTCGTAAAGAGCGGTGAACAGCATGCCGTACATGGTAGGGAGGCTGAGTTGGTGGATTTGTTTGTTGATCACGCTTCGATCGGTGTCCATCGTGCGGATTGTACATGGGTAAAGCATGCTATGCAAGACGAAAAGCCGATGGTATAGTGGGGAACATGAAACGGTTGCCAATTTTAGCGTTGCTTCCTGTATGCCTGCTTCTCATTGGATGTACGACAACCCAACGACAACAGCAACCAGCTGCACTGACCAGCGAACAGGCACTCACCGAGGTAGTCAAGCTTGCCAGCGAATCGGTCGATGCCAATTTGTTTGCGCCATTGACGTTGGAGGAGCTGCTTCCCCCACAGGCTCAATTGTTCGTCGACTTGGAGGAGATACCCTTGTTTTCCGACCAACTTTCCCTCTGGAATGATCAGGTGCTGCTTGCCTATCGTCAGGTGGTGCTGCAAATCCCCGCTTTGGTGCAGGACGCAGTGGGGAAAGTGACGTGGCAGCAACCGGATCAGTTGGTGAAGGGGGGAAACCAGAGCGCCACCACCTATTTTTTGGAGGATCAGGGCAAGTTTCTGAGCCAAGGAATCCGAATAATGCTGACGGATGCGCTGAAGCAGAGCCAAATCACCTGGGATTTGATTTTGAAACGATATGCAATATGGCGCGAGGCGACCATGTTGTGGGGCAGAGCTCCGCTGCCTGAGATCACCGTCTCCGTGGACGAACATCTGTTCGATCTCTGTATCGCCACCTATTATGCTGAATTGGGAGTGCAGGAAGCTCAAGCACGTACCACTCCGGTTCCCAAGGGGAGCGGATCATTCCTCGAACTCTTCCAACAGGATGTACAGCCATGAATCTGTTTACCACAGCCAGTGAAGCAGACCAGCAGAAGAATCAACCTCTGGCCTACCGGATGCGTCCCCGTACGCTGGATGAATATATCGGTCAGGATGCAATCATCGGGGAAGGCAGGTTGCTCAGACGTGCCATCCAAGCCGACCAGCTTTCCTCCGTCATTTTCTACGGTCCACCGGGAACCGGAAAAACCACGCTGGCGCGCGTCATTGCGAATACCACCAAACGGCATTTTTCCACGTTGAACGCAGTGCTTTCCGGGGTGAAGGAACTGCGCTACGAGATCGACCAGGCACGGGAACGGCTTGCCTTGTACAGCCAAGGGACGATTCTCTTCATTGATGAGGTGCATCGATGGAACAAGAGCCAACAGGATGCGCTCCTTCCCTGGGTGGAAAATGGGACGGTCATCCTGATCGGAGCGACGACGGAAAACCCCTACTTCGAGGTGAATGCAGCCTTGGTCAGCCGCTCCCGGATTTTTCAGTTGAAAAGCCTGACCAATGAGGACTTGCTTCGTATCGCCCGCCAAGCTTTGGCGGACAAGGAACGAGGGTACGGCAACTACCAGGTATCGTTCGAGGAGGGAGCTCTGGAGCATTTGGTGGAAATTGCAAATGGTGATGCCCGAAGTTTGCTCAACGCCCTCCAATTAGCAGTGGAAACATCCCAGACCTCATTTCCTCCTCCCCTTCATGCGGCAATTTTCATTACCAAGGATGCCGCCGAGCAATCAATCCAGAAGAAGGCCGTGCTTTATGACAAGGAAGGCGATTATCATTTCGATGTAATCAGTGCCTTCATCAAGAGTATTCGCGGCAGTGATCCCGACGCTACCTTGTATTGGCTTGCCCGTATGGTCAATGCGGGAGAAGATCCCAAGTTCATATTCAGAAGGATGCTCATCAGCGCCTGTGAGGATGTAGGGCTTGCCGATCCCCAGGCCATTGTGGTAGTCCACGCCGATGCAGAGGCTTTCGAGCGGATCGGTTTTCCTGAAGGACGATTCCATATGACCCATGCGGCATTGTATCTGGCAACGTGTGAAAAGAGCAATTCCACACTTGCCTTTTTCGATGCACTCAAAGCGGTGGAACAACAGGCACAGGATGAGGTTCCCAATCACCTCAAGGACGGCAACCGCGATGCAAAGGGATTCGGGCATGGTGAAGGATACCTCTACCCGCATGCATATCAGGACCATTGGGTGGCACAGCAATACCTGCCGAGCTCCCTGCAAGGAAGGATGTACTACCAGCCCAGCGACCAAGGATACGAGAGGACCATCAAGGAGAAAGTCCAGCGGCATCGTGAGCAGCAGTTGGAAAGTGTGGAAGTCGATGCCTTTGTGGAGAACCTCACCTATTCCCCGGGAGACAAAGGACGGGAGCGGTGGGTCAATAGAACCATCAGCGAACGGGGTGCTTTGCTTGAGGCCATCCGAAACGCCTTGTTCTCCCGCACCGAGCTGAGACGAAGCGACCGGGTGCTCGTCTGTAATGCCGGCCACGGGCTTCTGCTTTGGGAGGCTTTTCGGAAAACACCAGAGGGATTGGTGGTTGCCCAGGTCCGCTCCCAGGATCATATGGAGCATATCTCCCATTATGCGTCTTCGTTGAGTGCCTTGGAACGACCGGAAATTCATTGTGCCGAACTGCCTTCCGTACTGGCGAATCTGCCCCAGGCTCTCCGTTTTGAATGCATCTTAGGGCGCAATGTGTTTTCCCGGGCCAAGAAAGAACAGAGTTTGCTTGAGCAGTTGACTGCCCGTCTTTCCACCGATGGTCAAATTCATTTGGCTGAAAGCGTGCCGGTTTCAGGATCACGCCTCTCCGATTTCGTCCCCCCCGATATGCAAGCACTGCTCAGACAGGCTGAGACGCTCTTGTATGCGGATCCAAGCAATGCGTTGACCAACTGGGATGAAGCGGATCTGGCGGCAATGTTTGAGGAAAAGGGCCTTTCGGTGGAAATTGAAAGCAGGGACTTGATCGAACACCGCAGGATGACTCCTCTGGATGTACGCCGGTATGTGGATGCATCCTACCTACCGGCTTTCGCACAACTGGATCTGCCCGTGGATCCGGTCGAACTCCAACAATCACTGGAGACGGCTGTTTGCAATTCCAATCTCCCTTGGAAACACCATCTGGCTTTTCTGCATGCCTACCGAACGGAATCACCGGGGGGAAAACAAAGACAGGGGGATGCACTCCTTCAGGAAGTCCATGCACGGGTGAAGCCATCCAAATGATTATCCTTCTTGCAATTGCTTGCACCATGCCATTTTTTTGGAAAAATTGGGAGAGACTTGTTGACAAAGAAAGGTCTTTGAGGCATAGTATGCAACGTTGAAACGCACTGGTGATGAACCACTGCTTCAGCTACCATGGTGGAAGTAGTTCAATGGTAGAGCACCAGATTGTGGATCTGGCTGTTGCGGGTTCGAGCCCCGTCTTCCACCCTTAACCGGGTCAAGAGCGCGCTCGTAGCTCAGCTGGATAGAGCGCCGGACTTCGAATCCGTAGGTCGAAGGTTCGAATCCTTCCGGGCGCAATTGGTTTTGGTTTTTGTTAGTTTAGTTGTCATGGGCCGCTAGCTCAGCTGGTAGAGCAGCAGACTCTTAATCTGCGGGTCAAAGGTTCGATCCCTTTGCGGCTCAAAACATGGCGAACCTCGTAAGGGGCAAGACATGCACCGCGAGAGTGGTGAAATTGGCAGACACGCCAGACTTAGGATCTGGTACCTTACGGTGTAGGGGTTCAAGTCCCCTCTCTCGCATAAGGACAATCCTGTGGAGGGCTGTCTGGACAACAACGGTTTTTGCGAAAGTAGCTCAGTGGTAGAGCTCCACCTTGCCAAGGTGGATGTCGCGGGTTCAAGTCCCGTCTTTCGCTCTTAGGCAACCAGAGAAATTTGGTTGCCTTTTCTTTTGTACTTGAATGAACGAAAAACACTGTATATGCTGGATGCATGATTGTTGAACCGGGTTTGCATCAGCTCTCTGACCATCGAATGGTTGTCGTTCGCTCCCTTGAGAAGAACGATGCCGAGGCTACTGTTTCGTTTGTCGGGAGGATCTATGGATCCTCACCCTATCTTGCCCGCTATCCGGAAGAATGGAATGTCAGGACGGAGGAGGAGCAGGCATTCATCCAAACCGTCAATACCAGTAGGAATCGAGTCATGCTAGGGGCTTTTTTCGAAGGTAATCAGATTGCTATTGCCGACTTCAGTCCGGTATCTGCGAACAGCAAGATGCGTCATCGAAGCATCTGTGCCATTTCCATCGAACCGTCCTTCCAAGGAAAGGGGCTGGGTACCATTCTGATGCAAACTTTGATCGACTTGGCGAGGGCAGCTGGTTTTGAGCAACTGGAGTTGGAAGTGGTCAGCACCAACGAGGCGGCTGTACATCTCTATAGAAAAGTCGGCTTCGTCAAGGTCGGGACAATCACCCACGGATTCAAAACCAAGGAAGGAACGTATCTGGACCTGGACTATATGATTCACCGACTTACTTGAGAAGCACCTCGTCCCATTGCTCCTGTTTGAATCCCACCAACACGAAATGCTCGTCGACCAGCAACGGACGCTTGATCAACATTCCATCCCCTGCCAGAAGGGCGAGCAATTGTGGCGTATCCATCCCCTGTATGATTTTGGACAAACCCAGATTTCGGTACTGTTGCCCGCTGGTATTGAAAAATCTCTGCAACGTTAGATGACTGCGCTGTACAAAATCAGAGAGTTCGGCAAGCGATGGGGGATCGTCCTTGATATTCCTATAGGAATACGAGATGCCTCTTGCAGAAAGATACGCCTGCGCCTTTTTACAGGTCGAACACTTGGGATAACAAAAAAGAGTCATGCAGCCCCTCCTTCAACATGATACCTAGAGTGTACCACGGCGAGGCAATCGGGACAAATACGCTTCTTCCCCTAGACCAAACGGAAAAAAGTTGCTATATACAATATGTTTCCGGTAAAGGGGTTTCCCTAAATTACCCCTATATGGGTGGTCGAGCTTACTTGGTTGTTGTATACTCCATACTGGCTCGATTGCATAAGGAAGCTACAAACGGGCTTTGCCGTAAGGATATACATGGTCCAGCAGAGGACCGAAAGGATGAACATAGGATGATCGCTGATAAAAGTATCAAAGAATTGGAGAATTCCTCCGTCGCGCTGACGGTCACAGTGACCGCTGACACCATCGAAGAAGGCTATCAAACTTCCTTGAAGAAGTATGCCTCCACCATTCAGCTGAAGGGCTTTAGGAAAGGCAAGGCCCCTCTTTCCGTGCTGGAAGGCAAATTCGGTAAGGCCATCCGCGAGGAGAGCACCTTCAACACCATTGAGGAAGAACTCAAGAAAGTGCTTGAGGACCTTGATGCCAAGTACAAGCCGCTCACCTACAGCACTCCTGAACTCCAGGACGAGGAATCCCTGCTCCCCTTCAAGCCCAATACAGATGTGACGTTCACCGTCCACTACGACATCATGCCGATCTTCGAGCTGCCCGCTTACAAAGGACTTGAGGTCACCTATCCCAAGGTAACTTTGACCGAGGATGCAGTGAATGCAGAGATCGAGAAGCTCCGGGACCAAAACGCCATGGTGATCGACAAGAATGATGCCGCTGCCATGGGGGATATCGTCACCGTCGATTACGTCGAGTTGGATGACCAGAACAACGAGGTTCCCGGCACCGAGCGCAAGGAATTCACCTTCACCCTCGGGTCCTCCTACAACCAGTACCAGATGGACAGCGACCTCGTCGGCATGAAGGCCGGTGAGGAGAAGACTTTCTCGAAGACCTATGCAGAGGACTCCACCGTCGAGGGATATGCGGGCAAGACCATCACCTTGAAGGTGTCTGTGTCAAGCGTCAAATTCCGTGATGTTCCCGCTCTGGATGACGAATTCGCACAGGATGTGAAGGAAGAATACAAGAGCGTGGAAGACTTGGTCAACGCAACCAAGGAGAAGCTGCAGAAGGCCCTCGATGCCAAGTTGGAACAGGAGAAACTCAACGCATTGAGCGAAGAGTTGCTCAAGGGCACCACCATTGCAGTCCCTGCCAGCATGGTCGATCTTGAGGTTGAGCAGAGCTGGAAGCGGTATGTCAAGCAAACCGGCCTGACCGAGGAGCAGATCCTCCAGTTCCTGGAATTCCAGAAGCAGACCAAGGAAGATGTCACCGCTCCTTGGAGAGAAGCTGCCGAGAAGTCACTGCGCGTCCAGCTCATCATGGAGAAAATCAAGGAAACCGAGAAATTCCCCTTGGACGAAGAAGAGCTGAACAAAGTGGTGGAAGAACAGCTGAAGGATGTCACTGATGAAAGTCAGAAGGACTACTACCGCACCATGATCGAGGACGATATGCGATTCCAGAAGATTGCCCCGTTCCTCCAAGAAAATAATACCTTTGTCGAGGGTGACGAAGTCGCCTATGCAGACTTCATGAGTCAGACCTACGGTGCCTAGTCGGCAGCCTGGACAATGAGTAATGTTGTGAAAAGGCGGGTCCTCACAGGTTCCGCCTTTTCAATCCCAGCTTAGAAAGGGGGCTTTTGCCATGAATAATCATCCTACGAGGATGCAATCAACCATACCGATGGTCGTCGAGCATTCAGGAGTCGGCGAACGAGCCTATGACATTTACAGCCGCTTGCTCAAAGATCGCATCATCTTCCTTGATGGTGAGATCAACGATGCAACCGCCGATCTTGTCGTAGCACAGATGCTGTTCCTCGATTCCGAGGATCCATCCAAGGACATCAGCCTCTACATCAACAGCCCCGGTGGATCAGTGACGGCAGGCTTGGCAATCTATGACACGATGCAGTACATGCACAGTGACGTACAGACGATCTGCATGGGCCAGGCAGCCAGCATGGCTGCGCTTCTGCTTGCTGCAGGCAAGACGGGCAAACGGTATATTCTTCCGTCAGCACGCGTAATGATCCATCAACCTTGGGGAGGCGTGGAAGGCCAATCGACCGATATCTCCATTCATGCAAGAGAAATCAGCCGAATCAAGAAGTTGACCATTGACATCATCGCTCGGCATACACAGAAGAGTTTTGAACAGGTATCCAAGGATGTCGAACGGGACTTCTTTCTCAGCAGTGAGGAGGCGGTAGCCTACCAAATTGTCGACAGCATCATGATAAGGAGCAATTGATGGCACGAAACGCGAAAGTGTGTTCTTTCTGCGGCAAGAGCCAGGAAGAAGTAAAGCGATTGATCAACGGACCCGGTGTAGCCATTTGTGATGAATGCATCAAGGTCTGCAACGATATGCTTGCAGGGGACCCCAGTTTCCAGGAAGAGACGGTCGGGCTTCCCGACCGCATCCCTACTCCGAAGGAATTGAAGGAGTACATGGATGAGTATGTCATCGGCCAAGACGATGCAAAGCGGGTGTTGGCCGTAGCCGTGTACAACCACTACAAACGAGTGAAATTCCAGAAACAATTCTCCGAGCAAGGGGTTGAACTGGATAAGTCGAACATCTTGATGGTCGGTCCTACGGGAACCGGAAAGACTTTGCTTGCTTCCACGTTGGCCCGAAAGTTGCAGGTCCCCTTTGCCATTGCCGATGCCACGACGCTCACTGAAGCAGGGTATGTCGGCGAAGATGTGGAGAATATCCTGCTCAAGTTGATCCAAAACGCCAATGACAACATCAAGGCGGCAGAATACGGCATCATCTTCATCGATGAAATCGATAAGATTGCGAAAAAGGGAGAGAACCCCTCCATCACCCGAGATGTCAGCGGTGAAGGTGTCCAGCAGGCATTGCTGAAGATCATCGAGGGAACCGACGCCTCCGTTCCTCCGCAGGGAGGCCGAAAGCATCCCAACCAGGAGATGTTGAAGATCAATACGCGCAACATCCTCTTCATTTGCGGTGGTGCGTTCGTAGGGTTGGACAAGGTGATTGAAAAACGCGTCTCCTCACATGCAATGGGCTTCGGTGCGAAGATCATCAACACCAACGAAAAGGACCTGCACACCCTGTACAGCCAGTTGATGCCCGACGATCTGATCAAATTCGGGTTGATCCCGGAGTTCATTGGCCGTCTTCCCATCCATGTAGCGCTTGACAACCTGACCAAACAGGATCTGATGCGAATCATCATTGAACCGAAGAACTCGATCATCCGTCAGTACGAGGCGGCTTTCCGGCTTGACGGCATTGAATTCATATTCAAACCTGAGGCGGTTGAGGCTGTTGCGGAGAAGGCATTCGATCAGAAGACCGGAGCCCGCGGATTGCGTTCCATCGTTGAGAACATCATGATGGGCATCATGTACGACATTCCCTCCATCCAACAGGTGAAACAAGTGATTGTCGGAAGGGACTGTGTGGTTGAGGGAAAACAACCGGAAGTCATCCGTGGAGCCTGATATGTTCAAATACCCGCCGATCGACGACCAGATTCTGGATTTGCTGCGAACCAAGGACGAGTTCATCGTCCTTGGGCATGTCAGCCCCGACGGGGATTGCCTATCCAGCCAGATGGCTATGTATTCCCTGCTTCTGAAGCTCGGTAAGACCGTTCATCTGGCCAACGCAGGGCCGTTTGATCGTTCCGAGATCTCCCACTTGCGTTCCGATTTCCTTGCCCACATCGACAGTGAGCTCTATCACCGCAATCCGATCGCCGTGGTGGTTGATTGTTCATCGCCCGATCGTCTGGGTCATCTTGGAGCCGAGATTGATGGCCTCACGACGGTTGTCTTCGACCATCACAGCAGTGGCGAACAATTCGGAACCTATCGCTACATTGTACCGCGGTCGGTTTCCACCACCTTGATCATCATGCAGCTGTATAAAGCGCTTGATGTCGAGATTTCCCAGGAAATTGCTGAGCATCTCTTTTTCGGTTTTGCCACCGACTCGGGTTTCTTCCGGTTCATCAATGCATATCGAGGGGAGACATTGCGTCTTGCAGCGGAGCTCGTGGACCTGGGAGTTTCCCCCAATGTCATGAATGACCGGATGACCGGCGGAAAAAGCCTCGGATATGTGAAATACCTGGGAAAGTTGATCGACCGAAGCGAAAGTTACTACGACGGAAAACTCATGATCTCGTCCAGTTGTCTCAGCGATCGTGACACATACATCACCACAGACAAACCGAGTGACCTGCTCTACACCATGCTGCTCTCCGTCAAGGGAGTCGAAGTGGTGATCTTCTTCAAGGAATTGGAGATGGGTGTCACCGAAGTAGGGTTCCGTTCCTCCCATCAAAGTACGGTGGATGTCGGAGCGCTTGCCGAGCAATTCGGTGGCGGCGGCCATAAGAAGGCGGCGGGAGCCACGGTGCACCAAAAAATCTCTGAAACACGGAAATTGTTGATCGAAGCGGTGGGCAAACTCCTTTAGGCGTAAGTTGGCATACACATTGCATGTTCTTGTGTACCTTCACACAAGGAGTATGCAATGCTCAATCTTCCTCTTTCGGAACAAGCTTCACATGACTTGACCCAAGCTGTGGTGTATTACCAAGCCCATCGCAGCGACACGGTGGCGTACCGTTTGATTCACGGCCAGACACAACAGATTCTCTACGCCCTTCCCGCTTTCTTGCATCTGCTTTCCGAGGAAGATTGTTGCGAGTTTCTCTTTTCCTGTTATGAAATGATTGATTACTACCTGGAAAGCTATCGTATCGGCCGCCTCTCCTATATCGGGTATCTGACCCAAGTAGTCCGCAAACGAAGCAGATATTTTATTGCACAGAAACACACGATTCAGCACAAAGAGCATCTGGTCGCCCAGAGTGAGCAGTATCATGAACGGATGGCAGAGGAAACAATGCCCGATATGGTTGCTGAACATGCGTCATACACCCCGTTTTCGAATATATTGGTAAATGCCATGCAGGACCTCCCTGCCCTGTTTTCCTCCTTGATGGAAGTAACTCGTTGCCCTACCCGTTTTGAGCAACCCCCTGTGACCGCTTTGCAGAAGGAATTGGAAAAACCGGTGAACAGAAAGCGTTTTTTGATCATGCTCACACTATCACCGGACGTAGCCAGCCAGTATCTGCTCGAAGATCTTGCATCGATCCTGCGGGTTGAAGTGCCCCTGCTCGCCCGTTATCTGAACACTGCCAACTTGATGCTTGAGCAGAAACGCACATGCAAACAGGAATTTGAGCAGATCAGCAACCGCCATTTCCGCCGTCTTCTGGAAATCGAGTCCCAAATGGAAAAGGAAGAGGACAAGAGGAAACGACAAAAGCTGGAGGAACTTCGCACCTGGACACAGCGCGTCTACAAGGCGAAGGTGGAACAAATCAAGCACATGGAGTTTCGGCTCAGCCACAGCCAGGTAGGAACCTTACTCGGAATTCCCAAAGGAACGGTGGACAGCGCCGTCCATTATATGAGCCGGTTGCTCACACGGTGTCTGGACGAATAAGACGACAATCGGTATCTTAGGTACCATGAATATTCTTTTGGCATCTAACAATCCCCATAAGAAGGAAGAGTTTCATCGACTGCTTCCTTCCCATACCATCATATTGCCCCAGGATCTGGGACTCGATTATTCGTTTGAGGAAGATAAGGAAACCTTTACCGAGAATGCCTTGGGAAAGGCCCTCGCCCTCGCAAAGACAGCCCCTCAGGGGTATGCGGTGCTCAGTGATGATTCCGGTCTTTGCGTTGACGCTCTGGGCGGCGGACCGGGCGTACGAACCGCCCGATACGGGATGGAAACGTTCAACCGAATGTTGGAAAGCGAAGAACGCAATGCATTCCTGTTGCAGAATCTTTCCCATCTTCCCGATAGAGAACAAAGGAAAGCCCATTTTGTCTGTGCCTTGGCGTTGGTTGTCTCTGAATATCGCATCTTCACCATCTGTGAATCGGTTGATGGATACATCGCCCTCGAGAGTTACGGCAAGGGTGGGTTCGGCTATGACCCGGTGTTCATCGTCGCAGAGACAGGGAAAACAATGGCCGCTCTCACCGATACGCAGAAGGACCGGTACAGCCATCGTGGAAAAGCCGCCCGTCATCTCGTTACCTTACTGGAGGATCTCTAATGCAGATACGTACACGTTCAGAACAACTGGTGGAAGATACCTGGGATCTTGGCAGCCTCTTCTCAGACGCTCAGGATTGGGAACAGGGGATGGAAACGCTCAAGCGTTGCATCGAAGAAGCACCGTCTTTTAGGGGAAGCCTGCAAAAGGGCAAAGAGGAATTCCTTGCCACAATGCGCTGGTATGAACAGACAGCCATCCTCGCAGAACGATTGTACAACTGGGCGTTCCTCAATTACAGCAGCGATGCTTCGTCCAGCGAACAGGTCAGACGCTATGCCCAAGTCTCCAGTTCGATGAGCCAGCTCTCTGCAGCCATGGCATATTTCGACCCGGAATTGCTGGGATTGGATGATACAGTGGTCGAAGCCTATCTTGCAGACCCTGCATTCGGTGATTACGCGGTGTTCATCCGCAAAGCCCGAAGATTCAAGGCCCACGTCCTGGACGAGGCTCAGGAACGCCTGATGGCTTTGCAAAGTGAAGTCGCCTCGGTGCCCCGTACCACGTTCAGCGACCTTACCAACGTTGATTTTGATTTTGGGATGCTTGATGGATCACCTTTGACACAAAGTACCTTCAGTTCCTTTTTGATGCAGGAGGATCGAGAGCTTCGCAAAAAGGCGTACAAGCAGTTCTATCATGTCTATGATGCCAGCAAACATGCATTGGCTCGATTGTATGAGGGGCAGGTAAAGCAGGACATCTTCCGTGCAAAGGCACGTGGCTACGAAAGTTGCCGCGCCATGGCCTTGTTTCCCGACAATGTACCGATTGCCGTCTATGATTCATTGATCGCCGCCGTGCATGAAGCGCTACCCACCCTACATCGCTACTACAGGCTGCGAGCACGTCTGTTGGGTTTGGAAAAACTCGCCCATTACGACGTGTATGTACCCTTGGTGGGAGGGATCCATACCAATACACCCTATGCACAAGCGGTGGAAATCATAGCGAAGGCGCTCGCTCCCTTGGGAGCCGAGTATGTCCGGACGCTGACCGACGGCTTGACCACCGAACGATGGGTCGATCGATACGAAAACAAGGGAAAACGCAGCGGCGCATTCTCAAGCGGGACTTTCACCTCAAAACCCTATATCCTGCTCAACTACAAGGAGGATGTACTGCGCGATGTCTTTACCGTCGCCCATGAGGGAGGGCATTCGATGCACAGCCATTACAGTGCCGCAAACAATCCCTTCTTCCAGTATGACTACACCATTTTCGAGGCGGAAGTCGCATCCACCTTCAATGAACAGTTGCTTGCCCGGTATTTGATCGAGCAATCGGAAGACCAGGCAATGAAGGCCTATATTTTGGGGAAACAGCTGGATGACATCGTCGCCACCTTGTTCCGCCAAACGATGTTCGCTGAATATGAACTGCGCACCCACCAGTTGGCTGAGGAAGGCACTCCCCTCACCCTCGAGCTCTTGCGCAGTGAATACCGGTCCCTGCTGCAGACATACTTCGGGGATGCAGTCGAATTTGAGGAGGAAAGCGATCTTGAAGGATTACGGATTCCCCACTTCTACAGCTCCTTCTATGTCTACAAATACGCAACCGGCATCAGTGCAGCCATTGCTTTGAGCAGGAAAGTACTCGAAAACGGAGAATCGGCAAGAAAGGATTATCTGACGTTCCTGTCAAGCGGAGGCAGAGAGTATCCGATCGATTCACTGAGGATGGCTGGGGTGGATATGGCCGACGAGCAACCGGTTCGGGAAGCATTGGCCACCTTTGCAAACCTGCTTTCCCAATTTGAGGCTTTGGCATGAGGATATTCATCGCTCTTTTTCAAAAGAGGGCTTGACTCATTCCCCGGCCTTGTTGTATTGTTGCCACGTTCGGTTCATATGAACCGGATACAACCTCAAGATGCGGTAGTGGTGGAATTTGGTAGACACGCTAGCTTGAGGTGCTAGTGGGAGAAATCTTGTGCTGGTTCAAGTCCAGTCTACCGCAACGCAAAAGCCCCTTGTCAGAGATCTGGCGAGGGGCTTCTTGTTATCCAGATCAAGCACAGTAAAGCGGTGTCTCACCATACGGAAAGCACCAACGACACGGCGGTATATGCGAGTAAGAGCGCAAGTATAAGATTCACTGCTTTCCTTCGTTTCTCAGTTTTCAAAAGAAAGCTGATCGATTGCCCGAACAATGCCCAGAGTGACAGGGCGCTGAAGCTGAGAAGCGTGAATCCCAGAGCACTGGATACCAAGGCGAGCGGATTATGGGCAAGCCCTGTAAGAAAGGTGGAATATACCGTCAAGCCTAAGATGATCACCTTCGGATTCAATACTTGCAGGAGCAATCCTTTCGTGTACCCAAGCGGCTTGGAAGCACCACTGGAGAGCTCATAGCTGCTGAAAAGCATGTGGTGGGCAAGATACAGGATGTATGCGGCACCGAGCAGGGTAAGCACGGGCAGAACGTTTGCAAGCAATTGTTGGATCACAGCAGAGAGAACGGCGCACAGGAGCATGACTAAAAAGAAGCCGGTGGCGATTCCCAAGAAATACGGCAAGGAACGTCGATACCCGTACTTCATTCCCATGGCTCCACTGCTGAGCGTGTTCGGTCCTGGGGTAAAAATGGTGACCAATGCAAAAGTCAAGGTGGAGAGTATGTCGATCTGCATACCGCGATGGTACCAGAAGAACCATCGCTTGGCCAGAACAAATAAAAACAGCCCCAAAGAGGAGATCCTCCAAGGGGCCGCTTGGGATTCAAGAAATACTTACTGTTTCTTTACGCCATTGGCAAATGCTTCATCAACCAAGGTATAGAAATCCTTGACGTGCATGGTTGCACCGGCGATATCATCAGTATGGCCTTCCGCGTCAGAATACGTAATCTTCTTCGGATCCTGGGTGGAGAGCAGGTAATTCTGAACGGCAGCAGCCTGTTCATGCCATTCCTTGCCGATCTTACTGGCCTTGATCATGCCATACCCACCGTCTGCAGCAACGACCTGCTTGTCCTTGCCATCCTTGTCCACAGCACTCCAGAATACATTGACCAGATTGCCATTGTTGACGAACAGGGAGACGAACCCTTTCCAACCGGAGGAGCTGAACTCAGTCTCGGTTGCATAGTAACCACCGTCGGCAAACGGACCAATCTTCTGGGGACCGTTGGCGAGAGCCTTCTCAACAAGGGCTGCAAAAGAATTTACATGGATGGATACACCGGCGATGTCGTCGGTATGACCTGCATCATCCTTGTAGGTAAGACTCTTGATATCCTGTTTCTCAATCAAATAGGCCTCAGCCTTCTCAGCCTGCTGGTACCATTCGGCCTGAGCCTTGCCGTTCTTGACCATATTGTACTTGCCTGCCTTGTCATAGGCTTTCTTGTCATCACCAGTGCGATTCACGGCACTCCAGTCGACTCCGGCAATCCGTCCGTTGATGACGGTCAGCGAGACATATTCCTTCCAACCGGAAGAGGGGAATGCTTCATCGATGGCAAAGTAAGCACCGTCGGCAAGCGGACCACGTCCAACAGGACCGGCAGCAAGGGCTTTTTCGGCAAGTCCGAAGAAACCACTTACGTGAATGGAGACACCGGCGATGTCGTCGGTATGCCCTGCTTCATCTTTGTAATTGATGGCGGCAGGATCCTGGGTCTTGATCAGGTATGCCTCAGCTTTCTGGGCCTGTTGATACCATTCAGCCTGTGCTTTGCCGAACTTGACCATGTTGTACTTGCCGGCTTGGTCGTAGGTCTTCTTGTCAGCACCACCGTTGACATTCACACCATTCCAATCGGCTTTTACGATCTTGCCACCGGAAACGGTCAAGGTGACGGTTTCCTTCCAACCGGAAGATGCATAGACATCATCCATGGCAAAGTACACACCATCTTGGTATTTTGCCGGAGCAGGGGCCGGTGCAGGGGCGGCGGGAGCCGGTGCCGGAGCAGGGGCGGGGGCAGCAGCAGCGGGGGCCGGTGCCGGGGTAGCAGATGCTTCAGTCTTCGCTTCAGACTTGGAACAGCCTGCAAAGACAACCAGCGAGAGCAAAGCCAAAGCTGACAAGACAGCCAACAGGTTCTTTCTCATCGTACATTCTCCTCATTAGCAAACATGCATTTCAATAATGCTTATGTATAATCATATACCGATTATTTGCACTATTTCAATATCGTCCTAATTTTATCAATATCTGCTCGTTATTACGATTGATTCTTGATAAATTCTTTCTATATAAAGTTTTCTAATTCTAATTAATCCCATTCCTTTACTTTGATATAATAGTATCGATAAAATTTTTTTTATTTTTTTTATTTCTGATATTATTGGGTAGATAGGAAATTATTGTCAATTCAAGTAAATATACACTGGTGTTGGTTACAAAAATATGAGAAAATGGTTTCGATAAAAAAGGAAAGAATTGCATTAATTCTTACTTTTGTGCTAGAGTGTTTTTCGGCCAACGTGGCGAAGGTACAGTGTATGTACTACCCGATCTGCACCTTGTTCACGAAAACACGACCAACTTTGCCAGACAATGACCTCTCTTGAAAGAGGGATGATGAAGGAAGGAACCATGGATAAGAAACAGATTGTGGTCTTGGGTGGAGGCTATGCCGGCGTACATGCAGCAAAAGTGTTGCACAAAGCATTCAAGAAGCACAAAGACAAGGTTGAGATCACCTTGATCGACAAAAACCGCCACCACATCCTGATGACCGAACTGCATGAAGTTGCAGGCAACCGGGTTGATGAAGACTCAGTGAAAATTTCATTCAACCGGATCTTTGCAGGAAAGATGGTCAACGTGGTGCAGGACACCATAGCGGACATCGATTTCAAACAGCAGGTCCTCAAGGGAAAACGGGATTCCTACCGATACGACCA
This sequence comes from Sphaerochaeta sp., assembly GCF_050256055.1. Taxonomy (NCBI): domain Bacteria; kingdom Pseudomonadati; phylum Spirochaetota; class Spirochaetia; order Spirochaetales; family Sphaerochaetaceae; genus Sphaerochaeta; species Sphaerochaeta sp. The sequence continues at coordinate 28,044 of NZ_JBFWIJ010000025.1, forward strand.
ATTGATCATCGGCACCGGAGCACAGACCGCAGATTTCAACATTCCCGGTGTCAAGGAGCATGCCTTCTATCTTTGGAGCCTTGATGACGCGCTTCGTATCCGCTGCCACATCGAGCAGATGGTCAAGGATGCCAGTCGTGAAGCCGACAGTGAAAAACGCAAGCAGATGCTTACATTCGTCGTTGCCGGCGGTGGATTCACCGGTGTCGAGTTGGTCGGTGAATTGACCGAATGGCTCCCTACCCTCTGCAAGGAGAACGGTATCGACTTCAAGAAGGAAGGAAGGCTGATCAACTGCGAGGCATTGGGAAACATTCTGAACATGCTGCCAGAGAAACCTCGTGCCAAGGCGGTGAAGCACATGGAGAAAAAGGGCGTGGAGATCATGCTCAACTCCCTCATCACCACCGTCGATGCAGAAGGGTTCACCACCCGCAGCGGCGACGTCATCAAAACCAAGACCTTGATCTGGACTTGCGGGGTACGTGGTACCGAATTCTGCGAGAAGCTTCCACTGACCGATGGGAAAATCGGAAGAAAGCTCGTCAATGAATACATGCAGACACCGGACTATGAGAATGTCTATCTTGCCGGTGACAGCCTGTGGTTCCTGGAAAACAATAAAGCGGTTGCCCAGATTGTCGAAGCAGCTGAACAGACCGCGAAAACAGCCAGCGACGGCGTCATCTATACAATCAAGCAGGAATTGGGATTGAAGGCGGAAAAGCCCAAACCGTTCAAGTCGAATTTCCATGGATTCATGGTATCGATCGGTGGAACGTATGCGGTAAGCCATACCGCCGGCATCTCGATGTCCGGTTTCTTTGCAATGGCTCTCAAGCATATGGTCAATATGTATTACCAGTTTGGTGTCTGCGGGATCAACGCAGTATGGAGTTATCTCAAGCATGAGATTCTTGAGATCAAGGACCGCCGCTCGTTGATCGGCGGACTGGCTTCCTACAAGGTGCCTTCCTACTGGACGACCTTCCTTCGGATGTATCTCGGGGTGATGTGGTTGATCGAAGGCATCGGGAAAATCAAATCCGGCTGGCTTACCGATACCACCGGTTCCAAGGTATATTGGGGCCCGGTCAAGGGTGCGGTCGAAGGAGCTGCCGATGCGGTGGCTTCTGCCAGCCAAGCGGTTGCCGATAAAGTGGTGGAAACCGTTGCATCAGCAAGTCAGGCAGTCAGCGGAAGCACGGATGCAGTGGTTTCAACTGCACAGCAGCTCGCTCCTCCCCTGCTTGCCGAACCTTTGAAGCTTTTCACGTGGATCAACAACACGTTCGTTGCACAGGCGCCGTACCTGTTCCAGTTGATGATCGTCCTTGCGGAAGTGGGTATCGGACTGGCGTTCATCGGCGGTCTGTTCACCTTCCCGGCAGCCATCGTTTCCTTGGGATTGTCGTTCATGTTCCTCATCGGCGCTATGGCAGGCAAGGAAATCCTCTGGTATATGGCCGTCTCGATCGTCATGCTCGGCGGAGCAGGAAAGGCGTTCGGCCTCGACTATTGGGTGATGCCGTACTTGAAGAAATTGTGGAACAAGACCCCTCTTGCCAAGAAAACCTACTGCTATCTCGGTGAACCTGAATACACCCGTAAGCAGATGGAGAGAAAGCTGAGGAACAAGTAGGAAGGCATGGCTGATTTTTGGAACGACGAACCGACCATTCAATCGCACCTATCATTGGTGAGTGCCACCATCGAACAAACGGTGGCAAACGCTCATGGATTCATTCGCCAAGTATTGCTTGACCACGTCAAGAGCGGGGGGAAGATGCTTCGCCCCGCCTTGGTGATGATCACCAGCAAACTGGGTGAACATGAAATCCATGATGATGCAGTGCGGGTCGGTTCAATCATTGAAATGATACACCTGGCTTCCTTGGTACACGACGATATCATCGATACCGCAGAAAAACGAAGAGGACAGGCAACCGTATTTGCACGAGTAGGAGCCAAACAGGCAGTGCTGGCAGGAGATTTCCTCTTGGCAAAGGCCTTGGTACTCACCAGTGGGAAAGAGCGTGGCATCGACAGCAGAGTGGTTTCCAGCGCATTTGCACGGTTGTGTGAAAGTGAATTGGACCAGGACGCAGGCCAAGGAAATTTCTTCATCTCACGCAGGAACTACTTACGTAGGATTGCAGGAAAAACCGCCAGCCTGTTCGCACTCAGTTGCTATGCAGGTGCTGCGTTGCAGGAAGGGGACCCCTTGGTTGCAATGCGTTGTCATCGCATCGGATACTGCCTGGGCATGGCCTTCCAGATCCAGGATGACATTCTCGATTACACGGGAAGTGCCGACAAGCTGGGCAAGCAAACCGGCAACGATCTTCGCTGCGGTATACCGACGCTCCCCTTATTGTACGCCTTGGAGGCTGAACAGGAGCAAGGGAATGATCGACTGCGATCCCTTTTGGAGAACGTACAAGCTCCCTTGCATCCAAGGACGGTCAAGCAGGCATTGGTGCTGACCGATGAGCTGGGTGGTGTACAAAAAGCCCAACTTCTAGCAGAATCATATAAGAACCGGGCTTTTGCGGACATTCGCCTGCTCAACCATCCAGAGGTGGAGCGGCAGTTGACCAATCTGTTTACCAAACTATCTACCCGGTCCGTATAGGATACTGCATGAACGAGAACGACTTGGACTTTGAGACAGATCTCAGCGGTGAGACATTGGCCTTCCGCGAAGCATATGAAACCACTTTGCATCATTTGGAGAATCGCCAAACGACGAGTCCCCTCCGATTAATGGACATCGAAGGGGAACTCTATCACCTGACCGTATATGAAGGACAGGATTGGGGAGGCAGAGGCGTGCTCAAGAATGCCGAGATACAAGGGCAGATCTATGCATACATGGCATTCATCGACACCTTGAAAAAGGTAGAGCTGAACTGAACAACCTTGCCTAGCTGAGCAAGGTCTTCTGGCCTTCCAAACTTCTGAGCGAGGAAATTTCCTCGGTTACCTCAAGCACCCCGAGATATTCCTGTTTTTCGTTGCGTACTGCAAAATACCTGATCAGGACGAACTGGGTGCCACGCTGTATCCAGAAGGATTCGCTGTCTTTCCTTCCTGCCTTGAAATCCTCGACCAATCTCTCAACGACGGGAAGGCTCTTCGGTGGATGGCAATGCGCCACTTCCCTGCCTACGATGCTTCTCGTCCTGGGGAATACCCGATCCTTGCCTTCGCTGAAATAGCGGACTTTGTCATCCACACCGACAAACGTAACGTCACCTGGCAGGGTGTTGAGCATCCAAGTCAATTCCTCAAGGTTGAAATGTCCGCTGGGAAGCTGGATCTCACCCTGAGTATTCGCTTTTGGTTCATCCTCCAGCTTACCGCTCATGCTGGCATTCCAGCGATACCATGTGGTTGCGTCGCTCGGGCTGGCCCCTTCGATACCCCCGTTGAAACAGTAGCCGATGTCGGCACTGTCGCGTGCTACGGTAAGCCATGCATCACCATCCATGCATCCTTGCAGCATGGGAAGCAGGATGTTGTTCTCTTTGTCTATCATGGAGCGGACCTGCTCTTCCAGTTTTGCAAGCTCAGGCTCCAGAACGCTATTGGATTCCTCCAAGTTCCTGATCACCAATTTCCAAAGGTCTCGGATCTCGTCATCGACCCCCCACATCACTTTCGGGGGCGCGGTGATGCCGGCTTTCTCCAGATACGGGAAGAACAGGTTTTCCTTACGCAGGTAATGCTTGTCCAACTTGCTCAGGCTCTTCAATGCAGAAAGCAGGTCGGCTTTCGAGGCGTCACTCTTCTCTTGTGTGTACGTCTTCACCGCCGAAGCGAACATCCCATCGAGGAAGGCCTTCAGCCCTTCATTTTCCTTGATGAATACGAATGCCGGATGGCCGGCTGTCTTATCGACCTGCTTGCCCTGATGGATTTCCTCCACACTTCCTCCGAATACGGAAGCGTGGACATCACAAAGCCGCTGGACCTGCTCCACTTGGATGGATCCATCTTCCATCAACTTGCGTTCAGCCGCCGCAAGCTCTTCGGCACTGACACTGCCGAATTCAGCTTCGAACTCCTTTTTCACCGCATCGCTGCCGACTCCGGCATGGAGCTTCTCAATTATGGTTTTCAATTTCAGGATCTTGGATTCGTCCATACATACTCCTTCGTATAAATTCCTACTATTCTAGTATGTTAAAAAGCGCCCTCCAAGGAAAGCGCTTTTTGAAAAAAGAGTTACATTTTAATCTGCCTCAATAGGCATTCGTAATATAGTGCTCAAGCTCGCCGATTTGGAAGTCGCGTTCCTCCAGTACCGCTTTCACGACATCACCGATGGAAATCATACCAACGACTTTTTCCCCATCCACGACCGGAAGGTGTCGGAAACGACCGGCGGTCATAAGCTGGAGGCAGTCATCCAAGCTTTGGTGAGGTTTGACATACGTGACCCCGGTGGTCATCACTTCCCGCACAGGGATGGAAGCAGTGTTCAGATGTTCCAGCTTCCTGGAAAAGTGGCGGACGATATCGCGTTCGGAAAGAATTCCCTTGATATCGCCATTCTCGTTGAGAACCAACAAGGCACCTATCTTATGCTCAGTCAATTTCAGCAAAGCATGGGAGAGAGCATCTTCGGGTGTGATGCTGTACACAACACTTCCCTTCTGGTCCAGAATCGATTGCACATTTGCCATACAAGACCTCCACTATGTAGATTTTTGCTAACCTTCTGATTCAAGCGTACTCCAGTGTGCTCAATTCCGCAAGGAATTTGTACGTGTTTGACCTAAAAATCCCTACCATTTTACTGGATAGCAAAATATCGATAGAATCAGATCCATTCCCGACAAGTCCCATGCATTGCTTTCCCCCTGCAATTTTGCTATATGTTGGGCTAAAGGAAAAGCTGATGAACACCTTACTGTATGCAATGACCATTATCCTGCTGCTGCTTTCCGCTTTGAAGGATCGGCACAAAACCAAAAGAGCCTTGCGTAAAGCGCTCAAATCGTTTGAGAACATCCTACCCCAGCTTCTGGTGGTCGTATTGTCAGTCAGCTTGTTGCTCAGCGTGATGGACCAGAAAACCATTCTTTCGGTCATCGGGAAGGAATCACGCTGGTGGGGGGTGCTGCTCGCATCCGTGGTGGGAGCCCTCACCCTGATCCCAGGCTTTGTAGCCTTCCCCACTGCCGCATTGTTGTTGCAAGGAGGAGCTGGCTATATGCAGATTGCCGCCTTCGTGTCCACCTTGATGATGGTGGGCATCATCACCCTGCCGGTTGAAATGCAATACTTCGGGAAACGACTTGCCCTCCTTCGCAACCTATTTGCCTACCTTTTTTCCCTGCTGGTGGCATTGGTGATCGGAACGGTCATGGAGGTTCTGGTATGAAATCATTCTTTCGTCGATACCGTGTGTTTCTCGTCGGAGCTTGCATTCTGCTTGCCCTGGGAGTCCTGAACCGTGAACTCGGAGTCAGCGTGGTGCAGAAGACTGCGATGCAGCTGAAGGAAATGTTGCTGGTGATCCCCCCGATCTTCATACTTTTGGGCCTGCTTGATGAATGGGTGCCCAAACAGACGATGGTCGCCTATATGGGGGAAGGCAGCGGCTTGAAAGGGATACTGCTTGCATTCTTCATTGGATCGGCAGCGGCAGGCCCGCTGTACGGGGCGTTCCCGGTCGCAGCGGTATTCATGAAGAAAGGTGTCAAATTCACCAACGTCCTCATATTCCTGGGAGCTTGGTCGACGACCAAGATTCCGATGTTCCTGTTTGAATCGACCGCCCTGGGCCTGCCATTCGCCTTGACCAGGCTGGCGATCGACATCCCCGGCATTATCCTCATTGCCTATGCACTCAAGGCTCTGCTTTCCAAAAAGGAAATCGAAACCATCTATGCCAATGCCCAGAAGATCTCGTCAATCGATGGTGACCGAAAGGTTTCTCAGCGCTTCTAAGTCGAGGATGCGGATCAACTTGGAACCCAAGTTCTCGATCAAGCCCTCCTCCTCGAATTGGGTCAGCTTCCGGCTCAGTGTCTCGCGTGCCAATCCCAGATAGTTGGCCAAACCCTCCCGGCTCAAGGGGAGTGTGATGTCTATGTATCGTCCGTTCTGCTTACCATAGGAATCCTTGAACTCCAAGAGGAAACTGGCAATCCTCAATTCGGCATTCCTCCCTCCCATGCTTTGCATCGCCGTTTCCAACCGACTCATCCGGTTTGCCATCGCCTCGATGATCTGCAGGGCCACCGTACTGTGCTGCTCCAGCAATAGGGTGAACTGCTTCTTGCTGAGTACACAGACCTTGGTGTCCTCCAAGGCCTGTACGGTATAGGGAACCCGTTCCTCGGTGAAGAGGAATCGAGCACCAAAGTAATCGTTGGCCGGAAAGATGTACAAGATCTGCTCCCGCCCATCGCTGGTGGTCCGGAAAGCCTTTGCACTCCCCTCACGGATGACGGTGAACCCACTCGCCCGGTCTCCCTCCCGTACCAGGATCTCACTCTTGCGATACTCACGGTTTTCCATCTGCATGGTCAAGGTATGCACCGCATCAGGATCGAGGGTGGCAAACAGCGGGACGTTTCTCAGACACTGTGTATTGGTGCAAGCAGAGCACTGATCGGACGATTCCATGGTAACTCCTAGTAAAATAGTAGAATTGTGATTTCAATCACAGTACAACATTTGCATTCATGGTACACCGTAGACAAGAAAAGTATACGGAAAAATTCCAAGTGAGGATACACCATGAACGATGCACAAAAACGAACCAATACCAGAATGTTCATCGTAGAGAACTACACCCCCTACGATGGGGACGATTCCTTCCTGCAAGGGCCGACTGACCGGACACGCAAACTTTGGGACAAGCTCAAGGGACTCCTGGCCGTCGAGCGGGAGCGCGGAGGCATGTACGACATCGATGAGCACACGATCTCGACCATCACCAGCCACAAGAACGGATACATCGACGAAGAACTGGAACAAATCGTCGGGTTGCAGACCGATGAGCCGCTCAAGCGCGCGATCATGCCATTCGGCGGTATCCGCCTTGTCCATACCGAGCTGAAGGCATACAACCGCACCCTCCCGGAATCGGTGGATGAGGTTTTCAAATACCGCAAAACCCATAACGATGGCGTCTTCGATGTCTATACCGAGGAAATGAAAAAGGTACGGCACAGTGGAATCGTTACTGGACTACCCGATGCATATGGTCGCGGAAGGATCATAGGGGATTACCGCCGGGTCGCCTTGTATGGAGTCGATTACCTGATCGAACAAAAGAAGCAAGCCAAGGAGCAGTACGTTTTTGATGCGATGACCGAGGAGATCATCCGCGACCGTGAGGAATTGAGTGAACAAATCCGCAGTCTCATGGAATTGAAGGAAATGGCCCGTTCCTACGGTTACGACATCAGTGGGCCGGCGCAGGATACCAAGGAAGCCATCCAATGGGTGTATTTTGCATTCCTTGCAGCAACCAAGGAACAGAATGGTGCCGCCATGAGCCTGGGAAGGGTTTCCACCTTCCTGGACATCTACAGCGAGCGCGATTTGGAACAGGGAACCTATACGGAAGAGGAAATCCAGGAGCTGGTCGACCATTTCATCATGAAGCTCAGGATCATCCGTTTCCTGCGCACCCCTTCCTATGACGAACTGTTCAGCGGAGACCCCACCTGGGTGACCGAGTCCATCGGCGGCATATGCCACGACGGAAGGCATATGGTCACCAAGATGAGTTACCGTTTCCTGCACAGCCTGGTCAACCTCGGACCTGCACCGGAACCCAATCTCACCGTCTTGTGGAGTGAACACCTGCCTGAGCATTTCAAGGCTTTCTGCGCTCGCCTTTCCATCGAAACATCATCCATCCAGTATGAAAGTGATGATTTGATGCGCACCGAGTACGGTGATGACTACGGCATCGCCTGTTGTGTCTCGGCTATGAAGATCGGCAAGCAGATGCAATTCTTCGGAGCGCGGGTGAATCTGGCAAAAACCCTGCTGTATGCGATCAACGGAGGAAGGGACGAAAAGAGCGGTGAGCAAATAGGGCCGAAGACTGCAGCCATCGAGGGGGAGTACCTCGACTATGAGACAGTGATGGATCGCTTCGAGACCATGACCAGCTGGCTGGCCAAGCTGTATGTGGATACGTTGAATGTGATTCATTTCATGCATGACAAATACAGCTATGAACGGTTGGAAATGGCCTTGCACGATGAAAAGATCGTACGGACGCTGGCTGGTGGCATCGCAGGACTCTCCGTAGTGGCAGACAGCCTGTCCGCCATCAAATATGCGAAGGTCAAACCGATCAGGGATGCGTCCAATCTGGTCGTCGATTTCACCATTGAAGGGGACTTCCCCACCTATGGGAACAATGATGACCGCGTCGATGGGATGGCAAAGGATTTGGTGCACTCCTTCATTGAGAAAATGCGAAGACATGCAACCTATCGCAAGAGCATCCCCACCCTCTCGGTGTTGACCATCACCAGCAACGTCGTATACGGCAAGAAGACCGGTTCCACTCCTGACGGACGGAAACTTGGTGAACCGTTTGCACCGGGGGCAAACCCGATGCATGGCAGGGACGTGAAAGGATGTGTAGCAAGCATGAAGAGTGTGGCCAAGCTCTCCTACGAGGATGCACAGGACGGGATTTCCTACACCTTCTCGGTCATTCCCTCCACATTGGGGAAGGACAGGAAGATGCAGGTGGCGAATCTGGTGACCCTGCTTGACGGATATTTTGCCGAGACCGGTCATCACATCAATGTGAACGTCATGGAAAAAAGCACCTTGCTCGATGCCATGGATCATCCGGAGAAGTATCCCCAGTTGACCATTCGGGTCAGCGGGTATGCGGTGAACTTCATCAAGCTCACCCGTGAACAACAGCTTGATGTCATCCATCGAACCTTCCACGAAACCTTGTAAGGAGGCGGTGTCATGTCAGTTACAGGATCGATACACTCGTTCGAAAGCTTCGGAACGCTTGATGGTCCGGGACTGCGTTCGGTAATCTTTCTCCAAGGTTGCAGTCTGCGATGCCGCTACTGTCACAATCCCGATACCTGGAATCTGAAAGGCGGGAAGCAGATGGACAGCGAAGAGGTTATCAAGGAAGTCCTTTCCTACAAACACTTCATCGCCAAAGGAGGCGTGACGATCAGCGGCGGGGAGCCGTTGAAACAGCCAATGTTCGCCTTGGAATTGCTCAAACGCCTGAAACAAGAAGGATTGCATACAGCACTGGATACAGCCGGCTCGGTGCCGCTCGAAATTTCCAAGCCGGTACTCGATGCGGCCGATCTGATCCTGCTCGACATCAAAAGTCTGGATGACAAGCAATGCTTCAGTCTCACCGGCATGGGCAATGCACATACACTGGCGACCCTGGCGTACTGCCAAGCCACGAAGAAACCGGTATGGCTGCGTCATGTGCTGGTTCCCGGATGGACATTGCAGAAGGAACGGTTGGAAGACCTCGCATCCTTCCTGGAAGGCTTCGATTGCATCGAGCAGGTTGAATTGCTTCCGTATCATCGGCTCGGCCAATACAAATGGGAGCAACTTAAGCTTCAGTACACGCTCAAGGATGTTCCTGAGCCCTCGGAGGAAGATCTGAGGATGGCCCGCTCGATCTTTGAAGAGCACCACCTCAAGGTTTTGATGACATCCTTCTCCCAAGAAAAAGAGATAAAGGTCGGTTGAAAACGATGGGCTTGCGCATAGGCAAGCCCATCAATACCGAAAAACGACGAAAAAACGTTTGACTTAGCGTTCTTTCTGCGGAACCATGAACAGTTTTTCCAGATCATACCCCTGCTGTACGGCGATTGCTTTCATCTTTGCCAGCAATTCATCACTGACCGTAGGGGTACGGGAGAGGAACCACAGGTACTTACGGTTGTTGTTGCCTACCAACGCCCACTGATAGTTTTCCTCATCCAGTCCGAAAACCAGATAATCCGAGGTGAAAAGATTGAAGAACTTCACCTTCAAAGCCCCTGGTACGGCTTCGTCGGGTCTCCATGCCACAGCTTTCACTGAAGTGAACTTGCCGTCCAAAGTCGTTTTCAAACCACTGTTCACCACCTGGATTCTTCCATCGTCACGAAGACTGTAATCAGCCTTCGCCCCTACCAAAGTCTTCTCAAATTGATGTTGATACCGTGCGATCTCATACCACGATCCCAGATACCGGTTCAGGTCAAGTGAATCCACGGTCTTCAAGGGAGGAAGGCTATCCGCCTTCGTTGCGCATCCGCTTAATGCAAGCAAACCGGCGAGCAATCCGGTCATCAGAACTATCTGAGTCTTTCTCATTCGTCACCTTCCTTCTTCCCGCTCGCGGCGGGTTCTTTTCAGTTGTTGCAGCGTATCATCAAGCATGATCCTCAACTGCTCATATTTCCTTCCCTGTTCCGATACATCCGTGCTCAACAGACAGGAAGCGATGTGATCAGGTATGGACAGTGCTTTCTGCTCCAATGCACGACCCTCCTTTGTCAAGGATATCTGTACGGTACGTTCATCCGAAGGCAAACGATTTCGCGTGATCAGATGGGATGCTTCCAGTCTTTTGAGCAAAGGAGACATGGTACCGGTATCGAGACTGAGTGCAGCGCACAACTCACCCACGGTCCCCGTCTCATGCTCCCAGAGATACAACAGTGTGATGTACTGGGCATAGGTCAATCCCAGATGATCAAGAAGTGGTCGATATGCAGCCATCAACTCCCTCTCGAGTGCATAGAAGCGAAAACAGAGCTGGTTTGAAAGCAAAAGTTGGTCATGTGCCATTACAACACCTCCTCAAGGACAGGCACCAACGATTTCGGTGTCTGATTGGAAGCATACCGATGTACGGTCTTGCCGTCCTTCTCAACCAAGAACTTGGTGAAATTCCATTTGATCGCCTTCCCGGCAACACCCGGAGCCTGTTCTTTCAGCCATACATACAAAGGATGGGTTTCCTTTCCATTCACCTTGATCTTGCTCATCAAGGGAAAGGTCACATCAAAACGCATACGGCAGAATGATGCGATCTCTTCGTCGGTTCCCGGTTCCTGATGGGCGAATTGGTCGCAGGGAAAGCCAATGACGACCAACCCGCGATCCTTATATCGACGGTACAACTGTTCCAGTTCCTTATATTGGGGGGTGAATCCACATTTGCTTGCGGTATTGACGATCAGCAGGGTTTTGCCTTGCAATGAAGCAAAAGCAAAATCCTGCTGGTCATTCGCTCTGGCATGAAACTCGGTAATGGTGCTCATACTCTGTGTCCTCTATTAAATTGTAAACAATATAACAGAAGTCAACATGTATGTCAATCCTTGCTTGAACGCGCCCAGAGATTGATATTCCCTTCCTGCGCATACTCGTCGATCCGCCTGAGCTCCTCCTCGGTGAAGTCGAGCCTGGCCAACGCTCCTACATTCTCGGTGATCTGCTGCGGCGAGCTTGCTCCGATCAGGACACTGGTGATCTCCTTGCGTCTGAGGCACCAAGCAAGCGCCATCTGGGCGAGGCTCTGTCCTCTTGCCTGGGCGATCTCATTGAGCGAGCGGATATTCTGCAGGTTCTGTTCGGTGAGCATTGTCGGGGAAAGTGAACTGCCTTCCTGTGAAGCCCGGCTTCCTTCCGGTATTGCCGAAAGATACCGATCGGTGAGCATTCCCTGAGCCAAAGGAGAGAAGCAGATCGTTCCCACACCAAGTTCATCGACGGTGTCGAGCAATTCCTCCTCCACCCACCGATTGAGCATGGAATAGGATGGCTGATGAATCAACAACGGGATTCCCATCTCCTTGAGCAAGGAAGCAGCCTCACGTGTCTTTGCAGCCGAGTAGCTGGAAATGCCGACATAGAGACACTTTCCCGCCCGATACGCACTGGCCAAAGCCCCCATGGTCTCTTCGAGGGGAGTGTTCGGATCGTATCGATGGGAATAGAAGATGTCGACATACTCCAAACCCATCCGGGAAAGGGATGCATCAAGACTGCTCAACAGATATTTTCGGCTGCCCCACTCCCCATACGGGCCTGGATGCATCAAATATCCGGCTTTCGTGGAGATGATCAGTTCGTCCCGATAGGACGCGAAATCCTGTGCCAGTAATTTACCGAAATTGAGCTCCGCTGATCCGGGAGGCGGGCCGTAGTTGTTTGCCAAGTCGAAATGGGTGATGCCCAGATCAAAGGCTGTATGCAACATCTTGCGCGAATTGGAAAGCGAAGTGGTATCGCCAAAATTATGCCATAGTCCGAGGGATACGGCAGGAAGCTTCAAGCCGCTTTTCCCGCACCTGTTATAGAGCATGGCATCGTACCGTTGGGGGTTGGGTTTATACATAAAGGCCTCCTTGATAGGATTTCAGTATACACGATGTGCGCCTTTCATCAAAATACTTTGACAGAGCCGACAGAGCATGTCTACACTAACGACAGAAGGAGATCCCTATGATTAAACGAGATACGGCCCTTGCCCTGCTGACCATTCTTTCCTATTTGGTCATGGTTGCGATCAATGCATTGGCGAACATCCTGCCGATAGGAGGCATCGGCACCGGACAGGTATCGGATTCCTACCCCAATCTGTTCGCCCCTACCGGTCTCACCTTTTCCATCTGGGGTGTCATCTATCTTCTGCTAGCCGTATTTGCAATTGCCCAACTCAGCCTGCCTTCATCCGATGCGCTCAGATCCATCAGGATTCTCTTCTCACTCTCCAGTCTGGCGAACGCCCTTTGGATTTTCAGCTGGCATTACAAGAAGATTGCCCTTTCGGTACTCTTGATGCTCTGCATTCTGATCTGCTTGATCAGAATCAATCAAATCCTCCGAGCCCAGAATTTGAACCAGAGCGCATATTGGACGGTACAACTTGCCTTCTCGATCTACCTCGGTTGGATTACGGTAGCCACCATCGCAAACATCACCACCTTCCTGGTGGCCGTCAATTGGTCCGGCTTTGGGATTTCCCCGATGACCTGGACGATCATCATATTGCTCATCGGGACAGCAATCGGAAGCCTTTGGGCCCTACGGTATCAAGACAAGGCATATCTCATCACCTTGCTTTGGGCATATTTGGGGATTCTTTTGAAACACGCATCAGCAAAAGGGTTTTCACTTCGGTATCCTGCTGTCCTGGTCATTACGATACTCTGTATGGCGGTCTTTGCTGGAATCTTCATCACGTTGCTGCTCCAGACTCAGAAAGCCAAGCCGTCCGCGTGAAAGGTTTCTTCGAGTAATTCTCTATGATCCCGCTCTTTCTTGACTCTGCATACGCTCGATGGTAGCATGCAAGACACGTCAGATGGGAGGAATAGTGGATAATCGAAAAAAAAGGCAGTATGACAAACACTCCCTCTTCTCTGTTATCCTTCCCCTTGTATTGGTATTGTTCGTTATGGTATTCGGAGGATATTGGGCTACCGTATCGGTTCGGGAATTTTATTATCAGCAGAAACTACAGGAAGCATCACTGCTTGCCCGAGACTATGCCTTCAGCCTGAGTATCGTTGTCGACGCAAAGACTGAGCTGGACAACCAGATGTACAGTACCTTGAAAGTCGCAGGAGCCATGGTCGCCCAGCACAAGGAACCGTTCAGTCGAGACATCCTATCTGATATGGCAGAAAATCTGGATGTCGATGTCATCTACGTCTACGATCAGGATACGACCATCACCCAATCGAGCGATGGCAAGTATATCGGATGGAAAGCCCCGGAAGGGCATCCGGTACTAGCTTTTCATGAAAGCAAGCTGCAGTACTTCATTGAGGACATCCGGGCGGATTCCGAATCCGGAGAACTCTACAAGTACGGCTACTGCCGGTTTGCTGACAATCGAATGGTCCAGGTCGGTTTGAAAGCCTCCGCCATCTTCTCGCTGTATGCCCAATTCGACGCCCAGTATATGATCGACACCATCACAAAGGAGACACCATACATCAACTTGGTGTATCTGGACATGGTAAATCGTGTGGTGGCATCCAGCGACAAGGACAACCTCTCAGTGAACATTGACGCATCGCGTCTCAAACTCCCCCTTCAGCCAAACACCTCTTCGCGTTTCACCTGGGAGGGGAAGGACTATCTGGTACTCCGCATCCCCATCACCATCAAGGGACGAACGGCAGGTTCCCTGCTGTTATTCTACGACCTGCAACAAGAAGAGAATCTCATATTCCGATTGAGTATGATCATTGGCGCAACCTTGTTGGCGTTCTTTTTGTTGTTCACCATTTCCCTGCTCAAGATTTACCGAAAGAACAGTCGTATGCGTTCCATCGCATTTCATGACGAGTTGACCGGACTGACAAACCTCCGGTCATTCTTCCAGGAACTTTCCGATCTGCGGGCCGAAAACCTTGCATGCATTGCATTCAATCCTATGAATTTCCGTCTTCTGAACATCATCTACGGATACGACCATGGCGACGAGGTACTGAAAACGATCGGTACGGCCCTGTCCGACCTGCAGACCCGTTTCCCAAAGCTGCAGGTCTTCAAGTTTTCCGATGACCGATTTCTCCTGCTGCTCAGCGATTATGTATCCGAATCGTATCTGGAAAGCCTTCTCCATGCGCTGCTTTCCCTGAAACACGAGAACCGGATGTTTGCTTCCCTGACATTCAGTCTCGGTGTTGTGGAAAGCAGGGAAGGACGGTATGATGCCTCCCTCATGGTCAAGCAAGCATCCATCGCACTCAACGCCTGTACCGTTTCTGATCCCATCCAATTCTACAATACCACCTTGGAGGAAAAGCTCCTGCGCATCGATACCATAGAACAGGACCTGAAACATGCTCTCAGTGAAGAGGCTGGAACCCTACGGCTGGTCTATCAACCGATCTTCACCATCGAAGAAGGACAACTTGTTTCTTTCGAGGCCCTGGCAAGGATGGAAAGCAAGACACTCGGTCCCATTTCTCCGTTGGAATTCATCGACATTGCCGAACAGAGGCAGCTGATCATTCCGCTCGGGCGCAGGTTGCTGTCCTTGGCCTGCGATTTTCTCTCTGAACTCCAACACAAGGGAAACAAGCCCATCAAAATCGCTGTCAACATTTCCGCCATCCAATTGCTCGATCCTTCCTTCATCCCCTCTTTGAAAACCATCCTGGCAGCGAAACACGTCGACCCGCATGGACTTGAGCTCGAATTGACTGAATCGGTATTCGCCCAAAATCTTCAGAACGTTGCCGAACAATTGAAGGATATCCGCAGGATTGGTATTCACATTGCCATTGACGACTTCGGTACCGGATACTCGTCGCTGAGTAGGATCGAGGCATTGGAGATAGACGAAGTCAAACTGGACAAATCCTTCATCGACAAACTGGACAATCCCGCAACCGAGGGATTGATTGGAGATATCATCTCCATGGCCCACCATATTGAAAAACCGGTGGTTGCCGAAGGAGTAGAGACCAAACGGCAACAGACATTGCTCATAGCCCTTGGGTGTGATCTTTTGCAAGGTTATCTCATGGGCAAACCCATGGCTTCTTCTGAAGCTCTGAACCTATTCCTTGGCAAGGAGGCCTTCCATGCATCGATCGAAAGCTAGGCCCATCCTTGTCCTGTTGTTGTTCTTCATCGTCCATTCATACCTGTTCTGCGGGGAGCTGCCACCACTGGATCTTGTGGCGAAAAACACCCAATTTCCAATTTTGCTCATAGAATCACCGTCCAACATCATTGTCTGGGCCAATGATGCAACTTCCCGGTTTCTCAACACCAGCGAGGACCAACTAGTCGGCAATTCCCTGCCTATGGTGCTGGGGTTGGATACGGACGATCTGCTCTCCTTACAAGGCAAGACGGTTCCTGTAAAAAGCGACACCGGTACCTTTCGCTCCGTGACCTTCGGAATCCAAATGATGGAACATGACGGGCAATATGGAGCGGTTATGCTGCAGGATCGCACGGCACAGGAACGGTTGGTGGTACGCAACCGCATCCTCATCATCAGCTTGGTCACCTTGCTGCTGGTCGCTGTATTGTTTCTGGTCCTGTTTCTCTTTCTGCAGATCAAGTTGATGCGCCAAGTGCAACAACAACGAAAGCAGCAGGATTTCCTCATCCAATTGCTACAGCGATTCCTGGATGCCGACAGTCGCATCAGCTACATCAAGGATGCCCAGGGAAAATTCATTTTCGTCAATGCAGCCTTGGCCGCCTTCCTGGGAACCGAACCGGCCATATTGCTGGACAAAAGCATGGAGGAATTTGCTCCGGAGAAACTTGCCCGAGCAGCGCATGCCTACGATGCCACGGTTCTGGGAGACCAAACTCGCATCGATTATGAATTCGAATGGGACAAGCATATCTATCAGGTGACCAAATTCCCGCTCACCCTTCCCGACGGCAAACCCGGGTTGGGAACCTTTGCAATCGATATTTCCGAGCCCAAACGCCAGGAAGAAAGCCTGAAGAAAAGCCTGAAGCGCTCAGCCATGTTGGTGGAAATCCTCTCCAGCTCCTTTACGAATGTACAGGAACAATTGGAGACGGCACTCCAGCGAGCATGCGAGCTGACAGAAAGCTCTTCGGCTTTGCTGTTGCTTTGGGACGCAGATACCCAGCGGATACGTATACGTGCCCAGTCTTCTGGTGATGCACAACCTCTCCCGTCATTGACAGCGGGACAATCGCTTTCTGATGATGTTTCCGCTTTGTTCGCACAACTCTCCCCTACCCAAGCCGTGCGGGAAAGTTTCAATACCCTGCTTCTGAGTGAATTGTTCGGGGTGAAAGACCCAAAAGATCGGAAGAACACCTTGATCATTCCCTTCTGGATGGAAAACAACCCAGTCGGCGTCGTCGTATTCTTCCGGACGGAAGCCGGGTTCGAACAAGTCGACACCTACCAAGTCCAGTTGCTGTTCTCCGGGGTACATACGTCCATCCAAAAAGCACGGAAAGAAGCCGAATTGGCAGCAAGCCAGGAAAGTCTGCGGCTGATCCTTGACTCGACCGCAGAAGGAATTTATGGAATCGACCAAGATGGACTCTGCACATTCTGCAACAGCAGCTGCCTCTCCCTCCTCGGGTATGAGAAGGAAACCGACTTGTTGGGCAAGAACCTGCACATGCTTTGCCACTACTCCACCAGAGAAGGGGTTCCCATCGCCGAAAAGGATTGTCCGATCCAGCAGACCCTCCGTACGGGAGAGGGAGTGGTTATGGAAAATGACGTGTTCTTCAAGCAGGATGGATCGTGTTTTGATGTGTTGTGCTATTCATACCCGCAGATCAAAAACGGAGTGGTGATCGGGGCGGTGGTTACCTTCACCAACAATACGGAACGGAAGGCCGCGTTGAAAAAAATCCAGTATCTGAGCTACCATGACCAGCTTACCGGTTTATCCAATAGAGCCTATTTCGACGAAGCTTTGCACTATCTGAATACCGAAGAGCACCTTCCGATTTCCATCATCGTCGGGGATGTCAATGGACTGAAGCTTACCAATGACATTTTCGGGCACACTGCAGGGGACACGTTGCTTACCAATATCGCAAACACGCTTTCCCAAGCATGCAGAAAAACCGACATCATCAGCCGGATCGGAGGGGATGAATTCGTCATCATCCTCCCCAGTACCGATACGACAACCGTGGAGCGCATCCTCCAACGCAACAATCATCGACTGGACCAGAGTGATATTCTTGCTGGAAGCCGAAGCATCGCCTTGGGGTCGGCGACCAAGATTACGATGGAAGAATCGATCCATACCGTTTTCGATCTTGCCGAGGAACG
>NZ_JBFWIJ010000026.1:0-45781 GCF_050256055.1 Sphaerochaeta sp.
ATTATGGATGCTCAATCAATTGTACACAACGTGTATCGACCTAGCGAAAACACCCTATTGGGTCTACCATAATATTCGCGGCGAAGACTGGAAGGCTGGTACGTCTTTCAAGTAGCCTGGGACCCTCTCTGGCAGAGGGTCTTACTCTACACTTCTGCATGCATAGGCTGTGCTGCCATCGTGACGGGCACTGCCGATAGACTATACTCGATGCGTACCGGTGAAGGAGTCGGGTCTCAGAACCCTTCGAGTACCCGGTCCCACGAGGACGCACTCCCTGGCGGGGTGCGTTTTTCTTTCATCTGAAGGAATGCTTCATGGTGTTCATGAGATTGCCCATTGGACAAACCGAGCACCAAAGCCTGGGCCGATAGAGCAAGGCGAAGGCCACAGAAAGTATGGTAGTCGAGAGCATCATGGAATAGAAGCGGTAGGAAAGATGAAGCAGCCATGCCGGCATCCCCAGCGTAAGCAATTGCGGCAAAGAAAAGAGCGGTATGACGATGAACAATCTGATGAACGGCATTGCCTCCATCTGGTGCAATGCGATCCTTGTCGTTGATCCGGCGATGAACAGGAGGTTCAGGGAAAAATACCAAAGCAAATACCGCTTTGTTTGGCCGGATGCAATGAAATGGGGACTTTTCCTCCAAGGACGGGGTTTCCCTACGGCTTCTGCCAGACTGGCTCGGGGACAGTACCGATGACACCAGGTCCTTTGCTTCGTAAAACCCAGCATCAAAAACGGAATGAGGATGCAGAAAATCGCCAGGTTTGCAAACAGGATCGAGACAAAACCCAACGCAAAATAGGCTAGGGTAAGGAGGAAGAGCGCCGGCAGCAGCCCTCTTCGTTCATGGTTCATTGTGCCACCCGTTCCATCCGCAGCACTCCCGGCATGCAATAGCGTGTACACTTTCCGCAGTTGATGCATTTTTTCCGGTCAACGGTAGGAGCTTTGAATCCCTTCTGTTTCAAAGCGCCGGTCGGACATGCACTTACCGATGGGCAGCGGTGATTCTGGGGACAACGATTCGTATAGAGTTTCAAGGTTTTCGGTACCGAATTATCTGTCTTTCCGGTCAGAAATCCAATGAGTGAAGCGAAATCAAAAGCCATGGGATGATTCTCCTTGTTGAGCGAACCATAGCGAAAAAGCCAAGCTCTGTCAAATGGTTGTTATTAGCAACAATTAATACGCGCAAACAACGACAGCGTTTTCACCCTTGCTTCATCTCCAAGCTTGGCGCTATAGTCTAGCAGAGTGGAGGACAACGTCTTGAAGAAACTGGTACTGGCAGAGAAACCAAGTGTAGGAAGGGAACTTGCCCGGGTATTGCAATGCTTTCGTCGTGAAACCGGCTTTATGGAAGGGGATCACTATATCGTAACCTGGGCGCTTGGACATTTGGTGGAATTGGCTGAACCGGCTGCCTACAGCGATCGATACAGACGATGGTCGCTTCGGGATCTTCCCATGCTGCCTCCTGTGCTGCAACAGGAAGTGATTGAGTCGAGCAAGGACCAGTATGCAATCATCAAGGGATTGCTCGAACGGACCGACCTTGAGTCGGTGATCATAGCGACCGATGCAGGACGGGAAGGGGAATTGGTCGCCCGTTGGATTCTCAAGCTTGCCGGATACCAAGGAAACGCCCAGCGACTCTGGATCAGCAGCCAGACCGAAGGTGCCATCAAGGAAGGGTTTGCCAATCTCAAGGATGCCCATTTGTATGACAACCTCTATAAGGCTGCCGAAAGCCGTGCCGCCGCCGACTGGTATGTAGGCATGAATGTCACCAGGGCGCTTACCTGTCATTATGATGCCAAGCTTTCGGCGGGAAGGGTGCAGACCCCCACGCTTGCCTTGATGACAAGACGGGAAGATGAGATTGAAGCCTTCAGCGGACTGTTCTACTGGACCTTGAAAGCAGATTTCGGTTCCTTCAGCGCATCCTATTATCCTGAAGAGGATTCCATCAGAATCACCGATGAGGCTACGGCCAAGCGTCTGGAAGCCGAGCTTGCAGGTGCGCAAGGCGTGGTGGCGAGTCTGGAGACGGAAGAGAAATTCGAACAGCCGCCTTTGGCATATGATCTTACCGAATTGCAGCGGGATGCAAACAATCTGCTGGATTTCAGTGCAAAGCAAACGCTGGATGTGTTGCAGAGCCTGTATGAACAGCACAAGATCGTCACCTACCCGCGGACCGACAGCCGCTATATAACCACTGATATCGTTGCCACGCTCCCCCAACGGTTGAAAAGCCTGTTCGGCACTCCGTTTGCCAGCTTGGCGCTTCGCTATGTCAAGGACGGCTTTAGGGTGGATGAAGAACGATTCGTGCAGGATCTACAGGTGACCGACCACCATGCGATCATCCCTACCGAACAAGCGGTGGATCTGAGTCGGCTGAACGCAGAACAACGGGCATTGTGGGAGTTGATCGTGGTTCGTTTTCTGGAAGTGCTCAGCCCGGATTACCGCTATCGCACCACCACGCTGAAAGCAGAGGTTGCCGGTTCACGTTTCAAAACCCGACTCACGCTGCCTGTCGAGCAAGGCTGGCGTGATGTCGCCCGCTTGGTCGGCAAGCGCAGCGCACAGACCAGCCTGAGTGATGAGGAGGAGACAAGTCCCGTTCTGCTGGCTCTTGCCAAAGGCGATCCACTACACATCGAATCGGTGAAGGTGCGTAGACTCGCTACGGTTGCACCCAGCCGATATACCGAAGCAACCTTGCTCTCCGCCATGGAACATGCCGGACGTTTCGTCGACGATGCCAAGCTGAAGAAACGGCTCTCCTCAGGCTTGGGTACTCCTGCAACCCGTGCGGATATTATTGAGAAATTACTGCAGAATCATTACATACAACGAGAAGGGAAGGAATTGGTACCGACTCCCAAGGGAAGAGAATTGGTGCGGCTCGCCCCGCAGGAATTGCAATCTCCCGAATTGACGGGTCTTTGGGAAGAACGGTTGGGTAATATTGCCGAAGGCAAGGAAGACGGAGAGCGTTTCATCAAGGACATCAAGGAAAATGCATCGAGCTTGGTCGATCAGGTGATCAAGAGCGGCGAATCGTTCTCTCCCCGTTTTCCCGATGCGAAGACCTGTCCTTACTGCAAAAGTCCGATGATGCGAGTCGTCGATGACATTGGGCAGAACCATTACCTCTGTCAGAGACTCTCCTGCTCCTATGAGGAAATGGAGATCAAAAAGCGCGTGCGTTCGAATAGTGCGACGCTGCCCCCGCAGAAAGTGGTGGTCAAAGCAAAGCCGGTAGCCGCCGATGGTACGAAAAAGCGGGTGGTATTGAAGAAAAAGGTGGATAAGAAGGAGCCTTTGGCCTCCTTCTCCCTCCCTGATGACGAACCTGCGCCATCCTATACCTGGGAAACCGTGATCGAGGTGGTACGGCCGAGCAAGCTCTCCTTCAGGAAGGAAACGCGGGAGCACAAGGATACAGGAGGGTGGAAGAGCCCGGTATCTGCAAACCATTTGGTGGATGAGAGTCCTATTGCGGGGGGAAGTTTCGCCGATTTCCTCAAAGCAAGTGAAGAACGGAAGAAACGGGATAGAGAGAAGAAGCATCGATAAAAATTCTCATTGTTTGTTATAATAAAAACATTCTGTTAAACTATGGACATGTTTGTAACTTTCTGCTACTCTGCTGGCAACAGAGGAGGCATGCATGCGTATAGCCGTTGTTGGATATGGAAAGATGGGCAAACTCATTCGTTCGGAAGCCTTGGTCAAAGGACATACCGTATCGGCTGTCATCGATCCTGTCGCACTTGATGCAGAAGTCACTGCCGCCAATGTGGATGCACAAAGTCTCGAGGGATGTGACGTCGCCATTGATTTCACCCATCCCTCGGTCGTAGTCGACCATATCATGCTGTATGCACGCCTTGGTATCCCGGCGGTTATCGGAACCACCGGTTGGTACGACCGATTGGCGCAGGTCGGAGAAGCGGTTGCAGACACCGACTGCGCAATTATTTACAGCGGCAACTATTCGTTGGGAGTTGCGCTCTTTCTGCAGGTGGTGAAACAGGCGGCCCGACTTTTTTCAAGAAGCGGCGTGTATGATCCTTTCTTGACCGAAATCCACCACGCACAGAAAGCCGACAGCCCGTCGGGGACCGCCTTGATGCTTGCCACTTCCGTGCTCGAGGCATTCGAAGGCAAGCATACCATCGTCGAGGAGACCCTGCATCAGAAGCGGGAAGAGGATGCCATTCATCTTGCTTCAGTTCGTGGAGGCTGGGTTCCCGGCACCCATACTGTGTATTTCGATAGTCCACAGGATACCATTGAACTGACCCATCGCGCTCGTTCACGCGAAGGGTTTGCCGTAGGGGCGGTACAGGCAGCGGCCTGGATTGCCAGTGGTCGGAAAGGGTTTTTCACCCTCGATGATCTGCTCAACGATGTATATTTGGCAGTGGAGAAGTAAGATGAGAGAAATCAGTTTCAAGGGAGTGCATACCGCGTTGATCACCCCGTTCACCAAGAAGGACAATCTGGATGAAGAGCGTCTTGAGGAAATCATCGAGGCCCAGATCAAAAGTGGTGTCGATGGGCTGGTGCCCTGTGGAACCACCGGAGAGAGTCCTACCCTCAGCCACGACGAGCATGACCGGGTCATCGCACTGACGGTGAAATTCGCCAATGGTCGGGTCCCGGTCATTGCAGGAACCGGTTCCAATGCCACCACAGAAGCCATCAGGCTTTCAAGGCATGCCCAACAGGTCGGTTCCGATGCCGTTTTGTTGGTCAACCCGTATTACAACAAACCTACCCAGAAAGGATTGTTCCTGCATTTCAAGGCGATCGCCGATAGTGTCGATATTCCCTGCATCCTGTACAATATCAAAGGGAGGACCGGGGTGAACATCGAGACGGAGACCGTGAAGGCGCTGACCGAAGCCTGTAGGAACATCGTTGGTGTGAAGGAAGCCAGCGGAAGTCTGGACCAGATGCGTTCTGTCATCGAGGCGACCCATGGAAAGTTCCATGTGCTCAGCGGGGATGACAACCTCTCGATTCCCCTGATCGAGTTGGGTGGGGACGGCGTCATTTCCGTTGCTTCCAACATGTGTCCGGCCTACATTTCCACCATGATTCATCATGCACTTGCCGGACGGATGGAAGAAGCCAAATCGATGGAAGCAAATCTCAGCGGATTCTTCAAGGCTTGCTTCTTGGAAACCAATCCGATCCCGATCAAGACGGCAATGGCTCGGTATGGATGGTGCGAGGAGTCATTCAGGCTTCCCATGTGCACCTTGGAGAATGAAGACAATCGAACCAAGCTCTATGCCGAGCTTGACAAACTGGAAACAGTAGGCGCCATCACAAGGAGATAAC
Organism: Sphaerochaeta sp.; assembly: GCF_050256055.1. NCBI lineage: Bacteria > Pseudomonadati > Spirochaetota > Spirochaetia > Spirochaetales > Sphaerochaetaceae > Sphaerochaeta > Sphaerochaeta sp. The sequence continues at coordinate 5,378 of NZ_JBFWIJ010000026.1, forward strand.
AGGTTCATGGCAACGATCAATACCAATTATCAAAAACTGGCCAGCGGGTACTTGTTCCCGGAAATCGCCCGCAGGACCGGTATCTGGCAGAAAAACCATCCGGGCATTCCCGTCCTGCGATTGGGGATCGGCAATACGACCGAGGCATTGCCCCCGGCGGTCTGCCTTGCAATGAAGCAGAAGATTGACGAGCTCTCCGATCGCAGTACCTATACCGGCTACGGTGACGAGCAGGGGGACACCTATCTTAGGGAAGCGTTGGTTGCCTATTACCAACGCTATAACGTTCAGTTGGAAAGCACGGAGTTTTTCGTCAGTGACGGGGCGAAGAGCGATGCAGCCAACATCCAGGATCTTTTCGGATCCGATAATGTCGTCGCCATCCAGGATCCTGCCTACCCTGTGTATGTCGACAGCAACGTGGTCGGAGGAAGAACGGGGTTGTTCAATCCCGAGCGGGGATGCTACGACGGGTTCGTATACCTGAGCAGTACTGAGGAAAATGGCTTCATTCCCGTCCCCCCGAGCGAGAAGGTCGACTTGATCTACCTGTGCAGCCCGAATAATCCTACCGGTTCGGTTGCCACCCACGCCCAGCTCAAGGCGTTCGTCGATTATGCATTGGAACACAAAAGCGTCATCATATTCGACAGTGCCTACAGTGAATACATCACCGAGGAAGGATATCCGCACAGTATCTACGAGGTGGAAGGGGCCAAGCGATGCGCTATTGAGATCAACAGCTTTTCCAAGTTCTCCGGCTTTACCGGCGTACGGTTGGGATGGACCATCGTTCCCAAGGAACTTGCCTGTGAGAACGCCGAATCCGGTGTATTGAATGCAATGTGGAATCGTCGGCAGTGCACGTTCTTCAACGGGGCAAGCAACATTGCCCAGCGGGGTGGCTATGCAGCCCTCGTCGGCGAGGGGTATGCGCAAAGCCGTGCCTTGGTCGCCTACTATCTGGAGAATGCAAGCATCATCAGGGAAGGTTTGAAGCGCGTAGGCCTGACCGTCTATGGAGGGGTGAACAGCCCCTACATTTGGGCGAAGACTCCGAATGGGATGAACAGTTGGGATTTCTTTGATCTCTTGCTTGAAAACTGTCATGTGGTGGTAACCCCGGGAAGCGGGTTCGGCCCTGCCGGCAATCAATTCGTCCGGGTTTCTTCCTACGGTCATCGGGAGCAGGTGGTACAGGCAATGAGACAGATAGAGGAGAACCTGAAACTATGAGTGAGAAGAATCTTCCCTTGGGGCATGGGGAAATGCTCGAGTTGGCCTATGAACTCGCAACCCCTTTTTATTTATACGATGAGAAGGCTATTGTTGAAGGAGCCAGGCAATTCAAGCGATTGTTTTCCTGGGCCCCGGGTTTCAAGAATTATTATGCGGTGAAAGCCTGCCCGAATCCGGTGATTCTCAAATTGCTCGGTCAGGAAGGCTTTGGAGCTGATTGTTCCTCTCTGCCCGAGCTATTGCTGAGCAAAGCAAGTGGAATCGTCGGGGAACAGATTATGTTCACCAGCAATGATACCCCAGCCGAGGAATTCAAGGCTGCCTATGAGATGGGGGCAATCATCAATTTGGATGACATCACCCATATCGATACCCTTGAAGAAGCCATCTCCGCCGTCCCCTCGACCATCTGCTTTCGGTATAATCCCGGACCGGAGCGGACCGGCAATGCGATCATCGGTAATCCGGTGGAAGCAAAATACGGGGTGACCTCCTCCCAGATCATTGACTGCTACAAGATCATGAAGGAAAAGGGTGTCAAGCATTTCGGATTGCATACCATGGTTGCTTCCAACGAGCTTGACGGTTCCTACATTGTGGAAACCGCCCGTATGTTGTTCGAGCTTTGTGTCCGTATCCAGAAGGAAGCAGGTGTACGGATCGAATTCATCGATATGGGCGGAGGCATCGGAATTCCCTATCGACCGGAACAAGAGGGCATGGATTTGGCCGAGGTAAGTCGGCGGATGAAGGACCTGTATGACCAGATTATCGTTCCAGCCTCGTTGGATCCCCTCAAGATTGTATTCGAATGTGGACGCATGATCACCGGACCTCACGGATATTTGGTGAGCAAGGTGCTGCATGTCAGCCATAAATACAAGGATTACGTCGGCTTGGATGCCTCGATGGCAAACCTGATGCGTCCCGCCCTGTACGGTGCCTATCACCATATCACCGTTCTGGGCAAGGATGCCTCCAAATCCGATCATCGCTATGATGTAACCGGGTCGTTGTGCGAAAACAATGACAAATTTGCAATTGACCGGGCATTGCCTGAGATACAGAAGGGAGACTTCCTGGTAATTCATGACGCAGGGGCCCACGGCCACAGCATGGGATTCAACTACAATGCCAAACTGCGCAGTGCCGAATATCTGTTGAAGCGTGACGGCTCGGTGGTCATGATCAGACGAGCACAAACCTATGATGATTATGTTTCCACCCTGCGCTTCGATGGAGCCCTGGTGGAGGTATGATGTTCACATTCCCGATTCGCGTCTATTACAGTGATACCGATTGCGGAGGGATCGTCTATCATGGGCGGTATCTCGATTTCGCCGAACATGCCCGTACGGAGATGCTCCGCGAAATTGCAAAAAGCCAAGATTTGGATGGATCGCAAACGTCCTTGATCGAGCGGATGCACCTTGCATTCGTGGTCAAATCCATAGCCGTCGATTATCAGATACCGGCCTTGTTGGACGACCTTCTGGAGGTTCGTACCGAGATCGAGAGTGCCAAACGGTTTTCGATCACCTTTCGTCAGACGGTGATTCGGTCCGAGCAGACACTTTGCGTACTTTTGGTACGGGTGGCATCGGTCAATACAGAAACGCATCGACCGATGCCCATGCCCGATTGGTTTGTACCTGCGTTCGATACCTATGCCCATCAGTAAGGCATCGTCACCAAAAGGGTGGAAGAGCCGAGGCTTCCCAATCGTTCGTGCGAAACGATGACATCGTACCGGTGTGTTCCTGCAGCGGGGATTGATGACAGGACAGCCGAGTCCTCGGCGACCAATTCCCCTTCACAATACCAATCGATCTTCAGATCCTCGACTGAAAGATCTGCGGGAAGATTGGTGGGTGTATAGGTCAGCTCCACATTCTGTCCGGCACCGGGATTTTCCGGGGAAGATGCGATCGTCCCCTCGATCGGCAGCATGGTGTCATTGATCAACAGGACGGAAAAAGTGGTCGAGAGATCACCGATGACCAAGTCGATGAGTCCGTCGCTCGTCGCCGTATCGATGATGCGTACCGCCTGGGCGGCTCCACTGACCAGGATTCCCTGGCTGTAAAGCTTGAGCTGCAACAGATAGGAACCCGATGCCAACTCAGCTTGTACGATGGTCGATCCGTTCACTGTATCCAAAACGGGAGAAGGCAGGACGATTGTATTGCCGCTTTGGTCCAACAGCGTGGCTTCGATGCTTACATCGGTACTGACCTGTTCGATGTTCCAGGTAATGGTGGCCTTCAGAGAACCGGTTCCGACCAAATCGGTCAAATGCAGGGTTGCCGAACTGGTCGCTTTCGACAGGAAGGCGGTCATGTCGCCGCTGGCGAGACAGATGTCTTGTGCATTGAATGCCTCTGCGTGCAAATTCCAACTTCCAATGCCCAGATTCCCGATTGAAATCGTCTCTTCACTGCTGTCGAGGGCAAAGCTTTGGTCGTTCGGTCCTTGTCCGGTGATATGATACCGGTCGATGGCCAACTCACTTGAAGAAAGCGTCAGACTTCTTGCCCGGACGAATTGATTTGAAGCGAGGTTGAGAACCAGTGTGGAACTTGAGGAGGAAGCCTCACTGTCACACGATGCACAGAGCATCATCAGAAGAAGCACGACAACGGACAAACGTAGATATTTCATATCGACTCCTATGTTGTAGATGCTGGATAAGACAAAATCTGCACCGGTTTGCTTCAAAACCCCCTTTGCTCGGACAGTCAGCTCGTCTATACTCTTGGGCAAGGAGAACCTGAGAGATGATCACCGTGCATACCCTGGATCTGGAACATACCCTTCCGTTGAGCTTGCAAGCACAATGGGGAGAATATGAGAATGTGGAGGCATCGCTTCGCCTCCGATGGGAGGCTCGGCATCTCAAACTCCGATTCACCGTACAGGAACCGCAACTTCGGCGCATGGTGACCGAACACAACGGCCATGTATGGGAAGACAGTTGTGTCGAGGCGTTTCTACAGCGAGAAGGGCAAAATACCTATGTAAATGTGGAATGCAGCGCCAGCACCAGACTCTTGGTCGGCAAAGGGGAAAACCGCTTGGGCCGGCAGCTCTTTCCCCCTTCCTTCATCGACACGATTCCGGTAGGGGTGGAAATTCTGGAAAATTCCAACAAGCAAAGCCGTTGGAGACTCGAAGTTGATCTTGATTTGGTCGCCTTGGGATTGGTCGAAGAGGCGGAGGAGTTGCCCGCTGTGTCGTTGCGCGGGAATTTCTATTGTTGCGGGGACAAACTGAAGCAACCCCATTATCTCAGTGCAGCTCCGATCGGAACGCTGAAGCCAGACTTCCACTGCCCGGCGTATTTTGTCCCGATCCGATTCCAATAGGCTTTTCAGATAGGTTCATCCCCAAAGTAGCGGAACTGAGCCGCGGCGGTTACCCTGAAAAATCCTAGTCGGGCTTCTTGGGGTTGAAGGCTGCCTCGCCACTGAGAATTTGATCGTCCAACAGACGGCTCAACGCCAGATGGGCCAACTGTTGGCCGAATATTGCCGTGATGGTGGGAAGGCTTCCCAGTACATTGCGTCTTCTTCCCCGGTCCACGATTTGTTCGTTGAAGTCCGCATGTTCCTCTTCCTCCGGTTTCCGGTAGGTGAACCGAACCAACTCGGGACTGAAGACAACCTCGATTCCCTTACCGACGCCGCGCTTTTTGAGATTGGATCTGACCTGTCTTGCCAAGGGGCACCCGTAGGTATCCATCAGATCGGCTTTCCGTACAAGAAAAGGATCACGGCGCAGCGCAGCGCCCATGCTGCTGATCACCGGTATGTTCCGTTTGTACGCTTCCTGCAGCAAAGCACATTTTGGGTTGAGCGAGTCGATGGCATCGATGACCAGGTCGACAGGACCTTCCAGGATTTGATCCAGTGTTTCCTGTTGTACAAACAAGGACAGTACCTCAAGATTGCATTCGGGATTGATTGAGAGCACCCGTTTGCGAGCGACTTCGGTCTTCAATGCTCCGAGTGTATCGTAGGTTGCGAGAATCTGCCGGTTGAGGTTGGTGATCCCCACGGTATCAAAATCCACGATTCTCAGGTTTCCGATGCCACTTCGTACGAGTGATTCCAGGCACATGCCGCCGACGGCACCCAACCCGACCAGTACGACCTTCTTGGTATGCAGACTCTGGACCGCATCCTCACCGAGCAAGCGGGTGATGCGCAAGAATTGTTCTGATCTCATCATTGTTCCTTATCAAAGCCTGCTCTGAGGCACCAGTGAGCAGGGCGAAATTCCTATACTGTTGTGTCAATACCGCCGTATACTGATGTTCATCGGCGCCGGTAAAATCGGTTTCCAATGCATAGGGGAGGGCCAACAGTTCTTTCCCTCTTCGAGCCAACCCTGCACCGAAGAGCGAGGGGCCGAAGGAGAGGATGATCCCCAGATCAGCTGCCCGCTTTGCACTTTCCCAGCTGAGTGTACACCCATGCCAGAGCAATTGCGGCAGGTGCGACCGCCTTGATTCCAGCAGGGAAAGCAACATTCCGTCGCTCTGGACGCAATGGAGGCTGACACTGCGTTTCAGCTTAAAGGCCAACGCAAGTACCTCGATCAGGAATGTTTGCTGTTCCTCCCGATTTCCCATCCGTTTGTCCAGGCCGACCTCAGCTATCTGTACATCGGCATGTTCAACCAGAAGTTCCTCCAGCAAGGGGAACACCGGCAGCAACTCCTTTCCCAGCACCCCGATCCCTTTGAGGCACGGCACCGGTAGGGAAAGCAGATGCTGCCATTCGCCTTGTGTACTGGTGGCATACAGGGCGTTTGTATGGATTGGTGCCGAGGAAGGCAGATGTCGATGTGCGTCAAACATACCCCATGGTACGGGAGAGAGCGTTGTACGGTCAAGTTAGAGCAGCAAAAGATAGGTGACTACGATGCTGGATAGGATGGGAATGATCATGCCGTTCTTTCGGTAGGCGATGCATGCTGCGCATAGGATGCCGGCAAGGCTTGCATACCATTTGTCCCCGTAGTCGAGGATGACACCGGGAAAAATCAAAGGACCGAGAGCCGCAATGGGAAGCAGACGCAGGCTTCTGGAAAGGAATCGGGGAAGCCGGTCGAGAAACGTCACGTAATAGGGGAGGGCGCGAACCAGAAAGGTAGCCAAGGCGCTGACCAAAATGGTGATGACCGGAGCAGTATTCTGGTTCATACCACCTCCTCAGCTTCACTGATGAACAGCGATCCCAGAAAGGATGTCAAAAGCATGGAGACGACGAACGACCAACCGACTGCCCAATCGAAGACAATGATGAACAGACTGTTCAAGGCAGCAGAGCTGCCGCTGATGGCAAGGACAGCGAACCCCTTCTGCCGGAATTCCTGGGAGAGCAGGGCGCTGAACATGGCGTACAGCGTCACGCCTACCGCCAGCTGCAACTCCGAGGGAAGGATCATCCCCACCAGGAAACCGACTGCGGTACCGCTCACCCAACCAAGATAGGCGGTCAACTCGAGCCCGGCCAGATACTGCTTGCTCAAGGGAGAGCGGTTCAACACCGCCACACTGAACACCTCATCGGTCGTACCATGGGCAAGCAACATGCGACGCCACCCGTGGATACCCTTCTCCCACTTGCGGCTCAGCTCGGCTCCCATGAACGAATACCGTAGGTTGATCAAGAGGACACTGACGAAAATCTCTGCCAGGATGGCAGACCCCTTCATGAGGTTTGCGGCCAGGAATTGTCCGCTTCCGGCAAAATTCGTCATGGAAAAAAGGACTGCTTCCCAAATGCGCAGCCCAAGATCCCTGCACACCAAGCCGAAGGCCATGGCTGTCGGGAAATACCCTACAAAGATGGGAAACCCTTCCTTGCAACCTTTAGCGAAGGTATATGGTACGGTTTGCTCTGATTCCATGTCGCTAGCGTATCCGTTTGGGTCCTTTCCTGCAAGGTGTTTGCTGTGATACACTGCAGATCTGATGGAGGGATGTATGGCTTTGTATCTTGCGAACACCGGATTGGAAGTCTTGCTCAAGGATGGTGCACTCGACCAAAAGAAATTGATGCATTGGTTCGGAGAGGCGGTGAAGATTCCGGTCCCGAATGGGGCTTACTATACGAAGGTGCTCGACAGCGGCCTCACCTTGATTTTCCGTACCGTTTCCAAGGAACAGGATCTGGAAATCGCGGGATTGGATATGCATATGAGCGGCAGATGCCTTTGGTCGGCGAAACCACTGGCGAAAGTAGGGCAGGGTGAAGCACTCTCTGTTACCTTGCTGTTGACCAATCCCTCGGAGAAAAGCGCATTCATTGCCACCTTGGTACATGCCGCCACCTTGGAGCAGATTGATGAGGATACCCTCCTTACGCTGCAGGTATGTGCATTTCCCCAAGCGATGGATGTCTTTGACAGCCGGCAAGCGTATGAGAATGCAACCGATCAACAAGGTAGGCTGGAGGATAAGAAGCTCTTGCCTTTCAATTACATCATGGCACGGGATGAGAGTCTGAGTGAGGAGCAACGCTCCCACTATGCAAAACAGGAAATGATGATGCTGCTCTGCGGGCCGGTACTCGGAGTCGCGGAACGAAGCCATGGGTTTGCCGATGCGAAATGCATGGTGGCTACCATTTCCACCGAGATGGGCCACCTTGACATCGTCTTCGCCTCCTCCCAACTCAAGGAGCCGCTGAAGAAGGGCTCCTACGTGGTGGCAAACTGTATGATCAGTGCGGACGTACTGGCCTAGAACCGTTTCACCCAGGCATGGCAGTACGGCTGGCTGCCTTTTTTCTCGTAATAATCCTGGTGGTATTCCTCAGCCGGATAGAACACCGCCGCAGGTCGGATTTGGGTGGCGATCTGCAGACCTTTGGCCTCCAGAATTCCGATAAGTTTGACGGCAACGTCAAATTCATGCCGGTTTCTGTAGAATACCGCCGAAAGGTATTGGTTTCCGATATCCGGTCCCTGCCCGTCGGTTTGGGTGGGGTCGTGGATTTCAAAGAAATATTTGGCCAGCTCCTCGTAGGAGATCACCAGGGGGTTGTACAACACCCGAACCGCCTCCAAGTGCCCGGTCCTGTGGCTTTTTACCGCTTCATAGCTTGGATTTTCGGTGGTCCCGCCGGTATATCCGGATACAGCCGAATATACCCCTTCCTTCCTGGCGAACAGGTGTTCGACACCCCAGAAACAGCCTCCCGCAAAAACCGCCTCGGACACCGGTTCCCCGTTTTGAAAAACCAAGGACAGGGAATTGACGCAATGTCTGGTGTTCGTATCGGTGAAGTGTTCTCCGGTAAATACATGCCCCAGGTGTGCAGAGCAGGTGGCACAGAGAATTTCCGTCCTCCTCCCATCGGCATCAACCTGCCGCTCTACGGCAAAAGGCAACTCTTCGTCGAAGGACGGCCAGCCGCAATCGGACTGGAATTTGCTGGATGAATAGTACAATGGGGCATTGCACCATTTGCAGTAATACGTCCCCTGTTCGGAGAAATCGGTATAGGCACCGGTGAACGGTCGTTCGGTGTCCTTGGAAATGATGATCCGCCGCTCCGCTTCGTTCAGGTTGTTCCTAAGGGAAGGATCGAGGGCTTGGAATGTGAAACGCCGGGTATTGGATGGTTGCATAGGAACCTCTTGCATTGATGAATGTTTCTGTCTGCCCGTCGTGATGAAGAACACCACGATGATACAGAGTATAATGAGTCCGATGACAATGAATCGAGTCATGTCGTCACTGTAGCATGAATCTACCGAATTCTGAAGCGTATCGCCGGGACCTTCTTCTGGTAGTCCTGATACGCTGGATACTTGGTCCGTGTGATCCCCTCGGTGAACGCAGTGGAACCAAGGAAGAGCAGGGTAAGGAGCAACGGGCCGACAAGATAGGGATTAAGAAAGGTTTGGCTGAAACTGCTGCAGTACAGATAGATCGACCACCAGACACCCAATTCCCCGAAATAGTTGGGATGTCGACTGTATCTGAATAACCCGGAACTTCTGAATCCTTGTGCATACTCAGCTTCGCGCTCGCTCTGTCTCGGCCGAAGATGATACTTCGCCTGTTGGAACGTATACTGCTGTTGGTCGGCTATTGTTTCAATGCCCAGGAACACAAAGAAGAGCAGGATCGCCAGATACGAAAGAAAAGAGAATTCAGGTCTGGAAGGCTGGATGAGCAGGTTCAACGGACCGGTGAAGGCGATGAACAGAAACTGTTGATAACAAGCAATGAAGAGTAGATTGAACAGCATCCAAAGCACAGGGTGGGAAATGCGTGCATGCAGGATGGACCATCGGTAGTCCTCCTCTCCTGAATACCCGCCTCTTCTGGCAAAGTTGAAGGTAAGTCTGGCACCCCACAGGGTGATCAACAGCGCAGCAGTCAACAGCGGGACACTGAAACCTGCCCAACGGGCATACAACCAGCCATAGACTATCGGCAGGGTACTCCAGAGACGATCCGTCCAGGAATAATCGTCGGTTGCCAGGGAAAAGAAAAAACTGAGGAAGGCTGTACCGACGGTGATCGCGATGACCAGCTTAAGCGTTGAATCGAAGTTCACCGGGCCGAAAACCACCGCCCCAACATACACAAGGATCATGATGAAAAACAGAATGATTGTTTTTGTTGTTACGTGCATGGTCCGATTATACCAAAGCGTATCGTGAGCGCTCAAGTAAAACCTATAGCTCTGAGAGCAAATACCGTGCGTCTCCGCTTTGGATGAGCCGGGCAAGCGCCAAGGACGTCTGGACCAATCCATAACAGAAAAAAATTACATGCAGGGCTGCAATGCTTTGGATCATGATGCATTGAATGACAATCCAAAAGGTCAGAATAAGTCCCCACAGAAGGCTTACCACCAGTCCGAATATCTCGAACTTGTACAGGCAGAACGCTGCGAAGAGGTTTCCGATTCCCAGAACGCCGAAGAGAAACAAACCCGGGAGAAAATAGGACGTAAAGGGGGAATGCTCGAGCAGGGCCAGCGGGGCACCCAAAGGAGCATAGGGATTGGTCAGGCAGGCGAAACCACCCGCCATCGCTCCGATGCCCACAAACAGATGCAATGCGATGCCTGTTCGCCTCAGCCGATTCACGGATTCCCTGCCTTGTGGAGTGCATCCTCGATTGCCTTGAGGATCACCTTGCTGCTGTACGTCGCTCCGCTTATGGCGTCGACGTCCAGATTCTGCGCTTTCAGTACCGAACCGATGATCGTCTCGGCAGCCGAACCTTGGCCGTTGCGATGCTCGAGCAACACAAGGTTGGCTATGGATCCATCCTTGATGGCAAGCGATACCTTTGCTTTCACCGGAAAGGTTTGGTAGGTGCCTTCATACGTACCGTTGCGTAGAGATGCGGTTACGATGGGCGCATAGGACAGATCCTTCAAGTGGTCAAGGTTGCGTTGGATGTGTTTGAAGGCAAGAACAGCCAGTGCAACAAGCATAACGAGCAAGGCGAGAATGATGAGCAAAACCGTAGCAGTCCGTGACATAGTATGTTTTTCCTCCTGCGTCAGCATACAACTGAAAGTGCTTGGCGAGAAGAGTTCGAGTCATGGAAAAGAAGAAACCGGCAGGAAATGCCTGCCGGTTTGGGTGCATGGTATGCAAATCAGTTCCGAAGGTCAGTCAATTCGGTCATGCCTTTGGTCAGGAGATTGATGTCCATCATACTCATGCGGAAGGTAAGATTGCGGTCGCTCCATTTGCGGATCAACTCCTTGCCGGCATGGAATGCAAAGATCTTATGGTATTTCTGTGCTGCTGCAGCGACTTTCTCGATTGCAGCATCCATGCTCGGGTGGTTGAACTGCCCGCTGACTCCCAGGGAGTTGGACAAGTCGGCCGGTCCGATCAAAAGTACGTCGATGCCGGGAACCTTCGCGATTTCCTCGATGTTGTCGATTGCTTCCTTCAGCTCGATCTGGGCAATGGCAAGCACCTTCTTGTTTTCCTCGGCCATATAGGCCTCGGGATTCTTGGACGCATCCAGATATGCCGTGTGTGCTCCGCTTCCTCCGAAGCCTCGTTTGCCCAACGGTGCATATTTCGCCCAATCGGCAAGCTTCTGTGCTTCCTCTCCGTTATGGATCATGGGAACCATGACTCCGGTAACCCCGCAATCCAGAGCTCTGCTCACATTGCCTTTGGAGAGCTCGGGGACTCTGACGAAGCATTCGATTCCCTTGCTTCGGGCAAGGGAGGATGCATCACTGAGTGTTTCGAAATTGAAAGCACCATGCTCCATGTCGAACATGACAAAATCCAATCCCGCATTTGCAGCGATCAGGACGATTGCGGGGTTCCGAATCATTCGTATCATGGTTCCAACTGCAATGTTTCCTTCTCGTAAATCCTTTACTGTCATATCGTTTCCTTCTTCTCTGAACCCAACACCGCGTTGCGTTCATTTTGTAGTTGTGAAAGCCGTTCTTTCCGCTTATCGATGAATCGTCTGATGCACGAGAGCACCCATTCCGGGCTTAGGTGCGCCTCATCCAAAACCTCGTCCAAGGTGCCGCCGGTTCTCCACCGGTCATCCCAATCACTGCTGAGGCAGTACTCCTGGGCAAGCGTGTTGAAACTCCAATCGGAGAACAACCGCTTCGCCTGGGTAGTAATGAAGGTGGAATCGATTCTGTCCCGGTCGTCTACGATGGTCTGTTGGTATTCCTTGCTCTGTCGCCAGAACAATTCTGTGCTGGTGACGCATACGATCTTACAGTGCAAGTGCTCCTGTTCCAAGGTCTGCAACAAGGAAAGTATACTATGGACGGCACTGGTGCCTTGTACATAGAAGGTTCCTTTGCTTTGCTCTGGATCGCAAGATCTGAGGATGTATGCTCCCTTTTCAGCTTCGAAGAACGAGGGGATGTGCAATGCGGTGCGGTCGGGTATCGGATATTCGGGACGCGTCACATGGAGGCTGATGATAGGAACCTCGGTCTTGAATGCAGCTGCAAGCAGAACCGGCACCTCATTGTAATCCCATGGATGCAGGTTGATGACCTGTCCTTTGGGAAACAATTGATGGACCCCGACGGAGAAGATGCCGAAATGGGTCCGACTGTCATCCGCCGTCTCCGGTCCGGAATGTGCACCCACCCAAAGAATTTTTCCGGTCCTGATATCGGTATCCTGCGCGTATTGGCTGTATAGGCGCATCGGTCCATAGAGCAAATAGGAGAACGAGGCATAGGTGGAGACCGCCGTGTAGAATCCATCATAGTCGGTTTTTGGCGTTTTGCTGAGATTCAGGCTGGATACCGCACACATCATTGCCGCATTCGAGAATTCGGTGATCTCAGTCGGTGCCATCACCCCTTCCTCGGTTCCGACTCTACGGTACCAGCCGTAGCCTTCAGAGCCTTCCCATCCTGATGCAAAACCCCAGAGGTTGGTGGACGAGCTGAGGTCGGCCGAGGCTGCAAGGAACAACGGTCGGTTGTACCACGCACGGCCCATCGAGTTGAGGTAGGAACCCCATGCTCCCATAGCAGCACGGTTCGCCTTTTTTTCACCGGGCTTCGCCCACAGAGAATCGGGGTAGGTGTGGGCATCCCAGAACCGTTGGTCGGCAAATGGGCTTGCGTCGTTCTCCAGACGATATCCCTCCACTTCCTCTGGAACTGAATCCCCGATCTCCACGAGACGATCCGCCAGATACTGGTAGAGTTCCTTGTCGTTTCTTAGGACATCGGCAACCGCTTTCAGATTTGCTCTGAACTCAACTTGCTCAGCTTCCTTGTCTAGCGGTGCAGGTCCGTCGACATTCACGAACCGGGCTTGATAGGTGGACGCAAATTGTTTCCTACCTTCCCAATAGGCAGCACTGTTCTTGGGATGGGGGGATCCATGCGAAGCTGCATCATATTTGCCGTAACCTCTGCCTTTGCGGGTCTTGAACCATCCCATCGACGGTGATTGATTCTCTGGTTCGTGGGTCGTCAGGTCGGCGAGGACAGCTGTCACCGAAGGAAAATCAGAACCGTTTTCCGTTCCTTTCACCCGCCAGTTTCGGCTCAGGAACCAAGATTGGGGATCAGCAGGAACCACATCACTGGTCCTGTGTCCGTCAATTCCGTAATCATTCCAATCGATGAGGAAACAGAGGTTGTCCAATCCCAGACCCCATGCGGTATTCATGGTCTCATGGGTGGATCCCGGGGTAAGGCCGCCTTCTCCTTCAAAGAGGAAAACTTTCACCTCGCTTGCACCGGCACGCTTGAGGGCGAAAGCCAAACCGGCTGCGGCGGGAGTGCCATGACCTGAAGGTCCGGTATTCGCCTTGAGAAACGAAGTCTTCCCATGGGCTTCTGCGTGACCGCTCAAACCTCCTCGATGTCGGAATCCCAAAAGATCCTCCCAGGTCAATGCACGATGCTCGGCGTCCTTGACCAGATATTTGCTGTCACCACTCGCTTCATAGGCAAGCCTGAGGGCTTCATTGAAGACCGCCAAGGTTGCGTAGACAAGCGGGATGGTGTGCCCGCAACCCAGGATGAACTTATCAGCAAACCGTTTGTCCGTGTCCCTGATGTCCCAACGCATCGCCTTGCTCAGCAAGAGGCTGATGAGCATATGCACTTTTGAGCGGGACCCTCCCGGGTGGCCGCTTTGTCGATAGTTGAGCGGTATGTCGATGAATTGGTCGACCAAATCGGCAATCTTGTTCCAGTAGGCGAGTTCCTTTGGTTCCAAGACGGTGAGAGTTCTCATGGATGGCTCCTTTTCAAGCGGATCTGTGTTGCCTATGCAACGTTCGGATGGTGGAGTACAGGACAATGATGATGGTAAGTATCAGGATAAAACCACTGATCGGTTCGGTAAAGAAGGGGAGGAAGCTTCCTTGGCTGCGCATCAAACCCCGTCTCAGTTCCGTCTCGATGATGGGACCGAGGATGAAGCCCAGAAGCAATGGGGTGGAAGGAACGGAGAATTTCTTCAGGATGTACCCGAGGATACCGAAGAAAAGCATCGTCCAGACATCGAACATGCGGTTATTCAATCCGTACGATCCAAAGACGCACAGGGTCAGGACAATCGGCAGCAGGATGTGTTTGGGAACGGCTAGAATTCTGACGAACAGACGCATCCCCCCAAACTCGCTGATCAGCATGAACAGGTTCGCAATCAAGAGTGCGGTAAAAATGCCGTATACCAAGACTCCGTTGTTTTCAAACAACAGGGGACCCGGGGTAATGCCGTGGATCATGAACCCGGCAAGGAGGATTGCCGTTGTATTGTCCCCCGGGATTCCCAACGTCATCAAGGGAACCAACGCTCCGCCGGTGGATGCGTTGTTGGCCGTTTCCGAGGCAGCCAACCCTTCAATCGAACCGTTTCCAAACAATTCAGGGGTCTTGGATTGGTTTTTGGCCACTCCGTAGGAAACCACGCTGCAGATTGCTCCCCCCAAGCCGGGAAGTATACCGATTCCCGTCCCGATCAAAGCTGATCGCAGGAAATTCAGCTTTTGACTGAAAAACTCTGAACGAGAGAACCCAAACCCCTTGATGCGGGGTGCCTTGAGATGTTCCAGCTGCTGATATGGCGTTTCTGATGCCTCGAACAGCTGGGAAACTGCGAACAATCCGATCAATGCCGGAAGCAGACTGATGCCTCCGTTCAGGGCACGTATGCCGAAGGTGAACCGGGGAAATGCTGTAATCGGTGCCATGCCGACGAACGTGAAGGTAAAACCGAGCAAGGCACTGAAAATTCCTTTTGCCAATGATTTCCCCGACATGGTGGAGACCAAGGTAAGACTGAATACTCCGATGGAAAAATACTCATAGGAACCGAAATTCAGGGCGACTTCTGCAACCAAGGGGGAAATGAAATACAGCACCAGGAGGCTGAACATCCCACCGAGGAATGAGAAGACGATGCCTATTCCCAAAGCCTTGCCGGCTTGTCCATTCTGAGCCAAGGGGCATCCGTCGAAGCAGGTGCAGATGGAAGCGGGGGTCCCAGGTATATTGAGTAGGATTGCGCTGATCAATCCTCCACTGGTTCCCCCGATATACAGGCCCATCAGCAAGGAGAGCCCGTCTATCGGTGCCATACTGAAGGTTACGGGAAGAAACAGTGCAACTCCCATGGTTACCGTGATGCCGGGAATGGAGCCGAATAAGATGCCCAATACGGTTGCTCCGAAAATCAAGAGGATCGTATGCAGACTGAAAACGGAAAGAATACCTTCGATGATCATGCTGTTTTTCCTTTATCCGAGCAACCCTGCCGGGATCATGACGCCGAACACCTTCACGAACAGAAGGTAGGTGACTGTTGCGCTGATGACGCTGAGCAATGCGTATTGCAGGTAGTGCTGGGTCTGCCCTTTGTGAAGCAAACGTATTTGCAAGAATATATAGAGCGTCGACGCAATGATGTATCCGAGGCTGCTGATCGCCGCAAGATATACAATAAGCAGGAACATGGAAAGCAAAACGGCAGGGGTGTTGCAGTTCTGCTTTGTTTTGGGTTGTTCCGTGTTGCTCTTGGCGAAGGCTTGCAACAAGAATACGAGCGAAAGGATGATGAATCCAAAACCGGCGATACGTGGAAAGAATTTTGCCCCCACTCCAATGGCCGCGAAATCTTTGATCTGAAAAGTCAGGAGAAACAGGACAAGACCGAACAGGAAGCTGAACACTCCCAGGCCCATCAATTTTTTGTTCATGAGATTATCCTTATACCAGAGCGATGCAAGGTCGGTATTTCATGACCTTGCACCGTTCAGACGTTTTCTTATTTGGAGCTTCCTCTGAACAGGTCTTGGTATTGGGAGAAATACTCATACACCTGTTGGGCATGCTCTGTTGCCCGGGCGGGATCCATATACGTCGGGGTGACGAAATATTTGGCGGCTTCCGCTTGGTACTCAGGATTCTCTACGACTCGTTTCATTGCTTGAGAGAATGCATCAATGATGCTTTTCGGAGTTCCCTTAGGCATTGCATAGAAGAAAAATTTGTTGAATTCCAAGGGGTATCCCTGCTCGGCGGTGGTGGGAACATCCGGGAAAAGGGGATTGCGTTCCTTGCTCGTCAAGCCAAGGGCAACGAAATCCCCTGATTTGAAATAATCCAACGTCAATCCATACTGGGTGTTGATCACCTGGGTCTTTCTTCCCTTCAGAGCGACCGTCTTTGCTGCGTTGCCGCCGACATCCACCAGATTCAGATCGATTCCTGCTTCCTTTTCCAGTACGATGCCCACCAGATGAGGATATCCTCCGGTCATCATGCCGAATTCAACCTTCCCGGGATTGGCTTTGGCGTATGCAACAAATTCCTGCATGGTTTTGAACGGCATGCCAGGATGCGTAGCCAGTACGGTCGTATCATCAAGTATGCAGATGCCGGCCATATCGAAGGCTTCGATGCCATAGTCCACCAAGCCTGCAATCTTGGGAATCATGGCCTCCCCGTGGTAGAAGAGGACGGTATACCCATCAGCATTTGCATCAAGCACACGCTGCATGCCGATGGTGCCGCCGCCACCGGAGACGTTCACGATTGCAAGGGACTGCCCAAGCTCTTTTTCCAGATACTTCGAGAAGAGTCTCGCATTGAGGTCGGTATCCCCACCGGCTCCCACCGGTACGATGACCTGGATCGGCTTGTCGGGGTAGGGGGTGGACGCAGCGGCGTTTTCGCCCTGCCCGGCGGCAAAGAGGCCGGTACTGATCAGCACCGCCATGAGTAAGGGGAACAACAACCGTTTCGATGTGTGG
The DNA here is from genome assembly GCF_050256055.1 of Sphaerochaeta sp. Classification (NCBI taxonomy): domain Bacteria; kingdom Pseudomonadati; phylum Spirochaetota; class Spirochaetia; order Spirochaetales; family Sphaerochaetaceae; genus Sphaerochaeta; species Sphaerochaeta sp. The sequence continues at coordinate 22,383 of NZ_JBFWIJ010000026.1, forward strand.
TTCATAGAAGCTCCTTTTGTTTTGTATTTTTTTGTATAGAAGATATAAATGATATATCATCTATATTTTAATCTGTCAAATAAAAAATTCCCTGCTTAATTCTTTTTAATAAATAGATAAAACACTATCTGAACGGAGAATTGTCAGTCCTGATGCGTAAGTTTCAAATCCTCTATGAAGGGGATATAGGAATCATTGATATGCTCCCGCATCGCCTGCTCCGCTGCATCAGGATCCTTCCCCAGTATGGAGTCCAGCAGTCGTACATGCCAGTAGCGCTGGATATCCGACCGGGTTCTCCTGGCTCTGGCTGCATTGAACAGCAACCAGTTGAAGTTGATTTTCTGCAAACCGGAAATCAAGGAAGGAAAGCCGGTACATTCGGCCATCATGCTGTGGAATTGCAGATGCAACTCGTTGATAGCCTCGGAATCGGTTCCCTCATACCGCACAATATCGAGTTTTTCAGCCAATTCACGCAACTTCTCTTCCTGTTCCTTGGTGGTGGTATGCGAGAGGATACGGGCGATCTGACACTCCAAAGCCTCCCTGAGCGCAAACATGTCCTTCACCCGGTCCAGCGTGGGGATGGTGACGAAAGACCCCCAATGGGCGCGATAGTCGATCAAACCATCCTGTTCCAGACGTTTCATCGCCTCAAGGATGGGGATGGGGCTCATCCCCAGTTCTTGGGCCAATTGGCGACGCACCAGCCGCATTCCGGGCTCATATTCTCCGCGGATGATCTTTTTACTGATGGCTTCGTATGCCTTCTCAGCCGCAGTCTGATACATGGGGCTGTTTTCCAAAACTTTTTGCATCGTCCTTTCTCCTGCGTGTGTCTTTGCTATTGTATGGGTAAACCGATCCTTGTACTAGAAGGTTCTCTGACACACAAGGTCCCAGGCCCGTAGCAACGTGCGTTTGGCGTTTGCAATCACCAAAGCCGGATCCTCATCGGAAAAAGGCTTTACCTCGAAACTGACCACCGGTCGTCTCTCTGTCGACAGATATCCGATGGAAAGCAGTGAGGACAAATACCGTGCGAGTTCCTCCGTATCGTTTTCTCCGCCAGGAAATCCGAAGCGCGGATGCAGATCGCCATAACCGGGAAGGGAAGGGCTTTTTACCACACAATTGCCCATATGGGCATGGGTGATATAGTGCCGTACCGGCTCGAGGGACTCCTCGATGGTTTCATGGAGGAGGGGGATATGGCTCAAGTCGACGAGCAATCCGAAAAACGGGAATTCCTTTCTGATTTCCTTTGCAAAGCGTGCAGCCAAGGGAGCGGGACCAATGAGGCTCTTCTTGTCCACGTCATAATCAAAGACCTCCAGGCTGATGGGCATCGGACCCTTCGCCTCTGCATAAGCGCACAATTCTTTTGTTGAGGCGACCAGCGCTTGGTATGATGCTTCCTTGGTGGCTTCCTCATACGGGCCGCTGAGGAACGCATAGGCTTTTGCATGCATTGCATATGCTTCGTCGATACCTTCTTTCAACTGTTTGAGTGCATCCTGTCTTTTGGTCTCATCAAGGTCGTTGATGTTCAGCTTATTGGTCAAAAGACGCGGCTGAGCCCCATAGGTCAGCTCAACATGGGCGATTTCGGCCATGCTCGCCACCTGTTTGCGGACTGCATCTTCCTTGATCTGGGTCACCTCGATGACTTCGAAGAAGGGATCGCTTGCCAACTGTTGGAAGGTTTGGGCGATCGGCCCTTCACCTTTGCTGACCGGGTAGGCCATGAAATGAATGATGCCGACCCGCATGTATGCTGACATTGGGATATACATGGGAACCTCCAGAAAATGATATATCAAATATATTATGCGGTGAAAAACTTGTTTGTCAAAGCTTTTCCGTCAGGTTTTGCTGAAAAAACAGGTTTTCGATCACTCCATCTTGCTGGTTTGGATACAAAAGCGGTCCGATTTTGCTATGATATGTCACTATTTTGTAGGATTTTGTTGACAAGTCTTGGTGTTTTGCAGCAATGATACAGGTATTATTGCAACAATAAAGGCGGAATACAGGGTATGAAAAACAGATTGCTTGTCGTTTCTGTTCTGGTTTTGGCGTTGGTTTTCCTGGCGGGATGTGACATGTCCATGCAGGGAAGTGCAGTCTCCCGGGGTATCGGCACTCTGGATTCGGCGGTCGCGCCCGAGGGGGTGAAGCAGCAGAAGAAACCAACCGCGTTCACGGCGTCGGTGAATGTGTATCAGGATTACAAAAGTGTGGTTACTGAGCACAAAGGAGAAAGCGACCATTACAAAACCGTCGCAGAGACCTTGTATAGTGTACCGTATGGATCCTTCGGCGGGGCGATTGTGTCCGATTGGGACCTGCTGAACGGAAAGTATGTGATTATGGACAACATAACCAACTACAATCTTGACGGTCTGAGTGGTGAATTAGCCGGTTCGAATCACAGTGTGATCAAGATCATGGATGAGGGTATGCAGGTAGTAGCCACTCTTGAGGCAAACGGCACGATCAAAGGATCCTTGCTTGGCGCAGAGCTTTCGATGAACTGGGTTTTGAAGGACTCCTCTCTAGCTGGTTTGAACGCCCGCGGAAAGATTACGGGTACCTTCACTTGGGCTGTCTTCAATTATGAAACGATGGAACTGGAGTACATTCTGCCTAACGGAACCTTCAGTCTGACAGGAACCTATCAGTAAGGATTTTTGCAGATCACCACTAGCGGGCGGTTGGTTGTTCATACCAGCCGCCTTGTTTTATTGGAAGAGGCAAAGTATAGGAAATGAGTATCAAAATGTTTTTCTAAAAAGAGATATTTACTAACCACTACGATTGCTGAGCATTACGGGTGATCCTGCGATGGACATAAAAATAGGGAATCACCTGGTAGTGATTCCCTATAAAGTCGGGCTGGGCGGATTTGAACCGCCGACCCCAAGTCCCCCAGACTTGTACGCTAAACCCCTGCGCTACAACCCGAACAATATGTCGGTTACCCAACAGGAACAGACCTTAGCATAGAAGCGAACTTGTGTCAATAAATCACGTACCGGTAGGCAAAGAAACGGTTTTCTAGTAGTATTACTGCTACAGAACGACGATACTTCCTATGCTGGACTGGAAATATTCATTTTGTGGTATCTAGGGATAGAGACACGAAGGAGCACCCATGGCACAGATGACAAAACTGGCGCTTGCCCAATCCTTGAAACAGCTGATGGCCGAGCGGACATTGGATAAGATTACGGTAAAAGAGATAGTCCTCAGGTGCGGTGTGAACCGCCAGACCTTCTATTATCATTTCAGGGATATTTATGATCTTTTGGATTGGATGTTCATCAATGAAGGCCAGGAATTCGCCCGCAAATACCCGAATATGAGTACCAATGACGACGGCCAGTCGGCAGTACGCAATATGTGTTCCTATCTGCAGGACAACCGCAGGATAATCATGAACATCTACCACAGTCTCGGGCGGGAACTGCTCGACCGGTACTTGTGTCGTGAGATGGAAAAATTGCTTCGGGAAACCTTGCAGGCCAGAGCACATTCCTATGGTGCTACCGAAGAGGACCTGCAGTTCTTGATCGGCTTTTACAAACATGCGTTCGTGGGAGCCTTGTTGGATTGGGTGCAGGAAGGGCTTCCCGGACAGATTGAGGATATTGTCGAACATTTCATGCCGTTGCTCAAAGGTACCTTCGATGCAACACTCAAGCGCATGGCTTTGGCTCATTGATTTCTCAATTGCCTCTTGGATTGCAGACTTGATGAATCCACTTTGATAGCGTACACTGTCAAAAAATGGTGTTGTTGGTATAAAAAGAGAGATACAAATGAAACAAAGTTCGGCTAGGAACCATAAGAGGCTTGTGCTTGCATTGCTGTTTTGCTGGGTGTTTCTTTCCAGTATGTATGCCTATCAATTCTCTCCGCTGGAGCAGACTTTTCAACCGTCCGGAGCGGAAAGCACGAAGACATATACCATTGTCAATGACAGCAATGATTCAATTGCCATCAGCATCTCCGCGCTCATCCGCGACCAGGATGCGCAGGGAAATGAAGCGAATACACCTGCAGATGCCTATTTCTCCATCGTCCCCAATAAATTGGTGGTTCCTCCCCAGAGCAGTTGGGTTGTTCGTGTGCAGTATCGCGGTCCACGGACGGTGACCAACGAGCTTTCATTCAGACTCAAGGCGGAACAGATTCCCTATTCGCAAGGCAAGAACAGCACTGACAAGGGGATGTTCAATTTTCTTTATATCTACACAACCAGTTTGTATGTCGTCCCCAGCAAGGTGGTCGAGAACGTAGCAGTACGTTCTCTTGCACCGGATACGCTTGAAGACGGGAAACCTGCTTTGGCCGTTACCTTGGCTAATCTGGGAACGGTGCACCAACTGTTGATTTCTGCGGTATTGGAAGTCAAGGACAGCAAAGGCAATACGGTTGTTCTCCAAGGTACCGACGCCCTTTCCGGCATTGATGGCATGAACATCTTGGCAAAGAAAGTCGTTACGAAGAAAGTGCCCTGGCCCGAAGGGCTTTCCCGAGATGCGGGAGTAACATATCAGGCCACGATCAAATACTCGAAATAGGAGGGGTTTTCTCCTTCTTATATTAGGAAAGGGCTTTCACATGAAGAAACGAGGAGTAGCGCATGCACTGTTCTTGCTGTTTCTTCTTGTGGTATTAGCCCTCTTTCTTTCTGCATTTCTCTTCACCTGTTTTCAGAAACCACAGCAAAAACCTGAACCAATCACCCCGATTGTGCAGGTGCAATCTCCGCATGTGCCGGAGGAATCCAAACCGACTGCCGTCATTCCAAAGCTGACACAAAAACCTTCGGTGCCGCTAAAACCCACGTTCACCTCAGTTGCGCATGTGGAGCCGGACGTCAAGCCGATCAAGAAGATGCCTTTACCTGTGCATCTCATTTCCCTGCCCGTCATACCCAAGACATATATACCGAAAGAAAAGCAGGTTGCTGTTCCCGCCGTACCTGTTTTCAAGGCAACGGCGAAGAGTGCGGTGATGGTACCGCAACCACCCTACATTTTTGAGCCGCAAGTACTGACTGAGGAAGACTATGATATGTTCTATCCGCCGGTGCAGGAAGCGCAGCCGAAGAATGATGATTTCTGGGCGGACTTCTTTGTGGTCGGACAGGACAAGACCGTTGCCTATGATGATGGTTTCTATTATCTCAGCCTGTATGTGAATGATGAAATGGTCGGTGATATTGAAGTCCAGTTCCTCGGAGAACAACGGTTGGTCAACGCCTCGGAGCTGTCTTCCTATGTCGGGGAGTATATCACCAAAGCTGCCTCAAACCGTATTTTTGGGGATGGAAAGCAATATCTTTCACTTGAGGATCTACAGGGCAGGGGAGTCAAGGCTACGTATGATTCGGTCAAGTTCGCCGTTTACCTGACGTTCAGCCTGGAAGATATGCCCGAGCGTACGGTAAGCATCACTGCTGCTTCCATCAACAGAAGGGAGCAATACGGCATGAGTGGGGCCATTGTCCTCAAGCCGGCAAAATTTGCTTTGGCCAGTTCATTGAGCCTGTATACGGTCTTCGACTATCCTTCTGACTTCAGTTCCCTGAACAGTTATCTGGCATCCCTTTCCGTCTCGAACAGGGTGAGTATGTTCGGCATCGGCTTGAATTTCTATTTCTCGCTCTCTTCCCGAGCACCCTATTTTACACCGGGGAGCTGGAGTGGCTTCTATGATTTCGTCGACTCTGACCATCGGCTGAGTTTCGGCAATGTGGGTACGAACCTCAGTTCTCTTTCCACATCGGCCAATCTGGGATTCACCTTCGAGAAAAATTATGCCTATGGTACCGGTTCGGCCAAAGGAAACCAGTTCGAGCATACTATTGTCTTGGTGGAGCCTTCGCAGGTCCAGATCGAGATGAACGGGGAAAAAGTATTTGACCGACATTTCCAGGCAGGCACTTACCGCCTCAAGGATTTTGTATTTACCCAAGGTGCAAACCAAATCAAGATTTCCACAATTCCCGATGCCAGGCCTGATGACATTCATATCGAGTATGTGGATCTGGGATACGATTACCGGTTACTCGGCAAAGGTGACAGCCTCTATGGGTTCGGATTCAGCATCCCCAAGGAGGTATCTGCTACCAAGAGTGGTACGATCAATATTCCTTGGGTAGGGAATCAGTATCTTGCCTATTATCCGGATAGGTTCACTGCGACTTATTACCAGCAGACCGGTTTGACCGACACGTTTACCTTTACGACTGAACTGGCCTTCACTCCGGGAATCTTCAGCGGGACGCTCAACGGAGTACTGGCAACCTTGGTGGGAACCACCCAGCTGCAACTCTCCCTGGGCTTGGATGACAGTATGAAGACTCCTTCCTTCGGGGTAAGTCTGAGTCATCGGGTAAGCGGCAAGCCCGGTAGTTCGTTCGGTACGTTCTCCACGACGCTTAACCATATGGTCCCGGCGATGGCGGTCGGCGGCAGTTACTCGTCCCTGTCCTCGCTTTCCTTGTCCTATTCGGGAAGCCTGACCGATACGGTGCGTTACACCCTTTCGGGAAACCTGCTGTATGACACCAGTATCGGATCTCCCAGTTGGAATCTCTCGTTTGCTACAGGATTCTCTCCGTTCAAGGGATTCTCCATCTCCGGTTCCCTCACGGCGAGCGGGACGGCAGCTGCTCCGCTCAGTCCTTCGGTATCTGCGCAGATCAGTGGAAGTTATTCCTTCAGTCCAAAACTCAGTGCCAATACCTCGACCAGCCTGCAAAGCGGAACTCCTTTCTTCAACGGCACCTCAACGAGTTCCTTGGGTGTAAGTTATCGACCGTCGAACAATAATTCGCTGAATCTGTCGGTCAGCTCCTTTGAGTTCTCCACACCGCTCGATCATTCGGTGGTTGGTACGTGGTCCCATAGTGGGGAACTGGCATCCTTTGCCTTGCGTCAGCAGATCACCAATTCGTATCAGGATATGTCCACCACCCTGACGGCGAATACCTCGTTCGCCTATGCGGATGGTGCATTCGGCATTGCAAAATCCGTCAATGAAGCATTCCTTTTGGTCAAGCCGGTCGGAGACCTGCAGAAGAGCGAGATATCCATCGCCCGAAGCTTGGACAGTGCACCTTCCCACCTTCCCAGACCCTTGGGGAGTGCACTGTACAACAGCATTTCCACCAATACCAAGAATACCGTAGTGGTGTTCTCCAGCGGTCCCACCGAATATTCCACAGGGTCTTCGTTCGTATATGAGATTACTCCGAGAAGCAGACAGTCATTCGTCGCCAAATTGCAGACGGAACCTGCCTTCACCGTCAGCGGTGTGCTCAAGAAAACCGATGGGCAACCCTATGTGCAGTATTCTTCTCCCGTCTATCAGGTGTCGCTTGACAGCAACGGGAAGGAAGAGCTGATACGTGATGACTCGTTGTACCTTTTCACCGATCAGGAAGGTAGATTCATACTCAGCGAGGTGAAGAGCGGGACGTACTTGTTCGATCTGCAGGTGGAAGACTTATGGTATGCAGTGCGGTTCACTGTACCTGAGGTGGATGCGAAAACCCTCGGCCTTGATCGCGTACTCTTGCTTGAGGATTTCTGGGTCTCCGACCCTGCCTTCCAGAAACGAATCATCGTAAAGGATGCTTTGACCGGTTCGCAGCTGGCATCCCAGGAGGACGTATTCGGCACGCAATTGGCGACAGGATATGATGCCGAGGTAACGTTGGACGTGGTTGATCGTATCGACGAACAGACGTTCTGGAACATCATTTTCCCACCATTCAACGAAAGCGACTTCAACTTCGCTTCCTTGGACAACCAATTTGTCACCCAGGCAGATTACCAGTTTGACAGCAAGACCTTCGACCAGCTCGTAGGGAATCCGGAGCCTGATCCCAATGCAACTCAGGTAGTGACCGCCGCCCCCTAAAACCTTGCTTGACACTTGCAGGCAAAAGGTAGAGTATAGACCCAAGTACGAAAAACCAGACAAGGAAGTGTTGCCGTGCGAAGCGATATTATCAACGAAGTATTATCTGTTGAGGATAGAGCACAGAAAATCATACACGACGCCGAACGTGCAGCGAGAGAAGTTGTAAGCGACGCCCAAGCCCAGGCCAATGAACTGGTGCGTTCCGCTCTTCGCAAGGAACGCGAGCGCGGTCATGCAGTGCTGGTTCAAGCGGAATCAGATGCAGCAAAACAACTTTCCGAATTTGAGGCGAGTTTGGATGTATCATCCAATCTGCAGGAAAATGATCTTGATCGGATAGCGCAAACGATCGTCGAGCGGGTCTGCAAGACGGAATTCGACGCACTTCTGGAAGCACAATGAGTAGAGATCCGGTAGACACCTACGGCTTTATTAATGCCAAACTGAGAGCAAAGATAGGGTTGATGAAGCAGAGTCATATCGTAGATGACCTGTTGAAGGCTTCTTCCCTGGTTGAGGCGGTGTCCACCTTGCGCGACAGTCGATACCAACGTGTAGCGGAGGCGTACGATCGTACCGGCGATCTTCAGCATATGGAAATGGTCCTGCTGGAGATGGAAATCGAGATGTACCGGGAAGTCGCCAGGTTCCTCGAGGGTACGAGTTCCGCATTTGTCAGACATCTCTTGAGTAAGATCGAGATGGACAACCTGAAGAACTGCATCAGACTTTGGTACAGCAGCATCATCAGGCATCGCCCGATCAGGTATCGGAGCGAATACGTGTTCAAGCAACGTATGGTCTATCCGATCGATTGGACGGCTTTGGTGAATGCTACGAGTTGGGAAGCTCTGGGCAATGCATTGAAGGACAGTCCGTATTATGCTGTGGTGCATTCCTATGAGGAAACCACATTGCAACAAGATGGGTTATTCGAATTGGAGGCTGATCTTGACCGATCTTGGTACCTTCAACTGATGGAAAGCACCAAGGAATTGTCCGAGGACGACCGTCAGGCGGCATCCACCATCTTTCTTGAGGAAATCGATCTGAAGAATCTTTTGGTTCTGACCCGATACGGATGGTATCATGAAATGCCTTCCGATCAGCTGAAACGACAGTTGATCCCGTTTGGAAGGGTTGCGAGAAGCCCCGAGACGGAAACCTATGTACAAAAACGGCCGGAAGACCGTAATCCATTGGATATCATCAACCGGTATTTCCCTGGACTGGAGAAAACCGACATCTCTGCTCTGCAGGGAAGAGGCAGCGTCCATCAGGATGAAAGCAGTGTCTTGGAGAATCTGAAGATTGAAGGGTATCTGGCTGAACGACGCCAACATCTTTATCAGCGTGCCCTTGCATCCGACCCATTTTCCATTGGGCTGCCTCTGGCTTATTTTTTCCTCTTCAAGGATGAGACGAACATGATCAAAGCCATCCTGAATGGAAAATACTACGGCTACGATGAACAGTACATCAGGGGGGTGATAGAATGAACTTGTTTACGAGGCCTATGAAGTTGCTGACTGCCGTGGTATTGGAGCAGACCAGCGACGCAGTGGTGAAAGCCTTGCTTGAGCTTGGGGTCATGGATTTCATCCATATTGACCGGCTCGACCCCCAACAGATGCAAAAGCTGTCCAGTCGACCGAGTTCGGTCAACCGCATGATGCTGGAAGATATGCGCCATCGGGTGGAGGCCCTGCTGAAGCAAGGCCATATCCGTCTCCCTTCATCGGATATTCTGGATGTCAAGAACTTGGAGAAACCCCAGCTGGATGAATATCGCAAGACGATCGACGATTTGACGACGAGTCTGCTCGGCTTGAAGGAACAGCAGAAAGAGAGCAACCAGGTTGTCATGGGATTGGAAGAGATTCGACGGTATCTCAATGAAAACAAAGAGGAATACCTCGACCTGAGGGTCGGGGAGATAGGCCATGGGAATGCCGACGATCTGAAAGACCGACTGGCTTCGTTCGGTGGCCTGCTCGAATCCATCAGTGATGGTGAGAAATATATTTCCCTGACCTTGCGAAGGGATATTTCCCAGGTCGATCCCCTGTTGGAAAAGTTTGGTTGGGTTGAATCGAGTGACAGCAACCTCCAGAAGCAAGCCTTGGCGTTGATCAAGAGCCGTCTGGAAACGGAACACCAGAAAGCTGTTGCCGTTCGTTCGGAAATCGAACACCAAGTAGATGAGATGGTCGCCCAACAGCAGGGACCTCTGTTTGCCATCTGGGCGAATCTCCGTCTCAATGAGTTGAGTGATCAGATCCGTTCCTATTTTGCCTATACGAAGAACACTACGCTCTTCTCGGGGTGGGTTCCGGTCGATCAAGCCGAGAACGTCCGCCTGGCCATTGTCACGGCAAGTGAGGAACAATGTGTCATCGAATGGACCAACGCCTCGGCTTTGCCGCGTGAACAAGTACCCGTGGCTATCACATCCCCCCGTATTCTCCGTCCTTTCCAGAAGATCGTAAACAACTTCAGCACGCCGGAGTATGGGACGATCAACCCGACCATCTTTGTGATGGTTGCCTATCTGATTATGTTCGGCCTGATGTTTGCAGATGTAGGGCAGGGGATCGTGCTGTTGCTGATCGGAATTCTCGGCACGCGCGATTACGCCAAGCATCCACTCAAGAGCGATGGGATGCTCAGCCGGACCGTCATGGAGTTGCTGATTTACCTCGGCCTTTGTTCGATCGTATTCGGTGTATTGTTCGGTTCCTATTTCGGGCTTCCGTTGTTTCCCGCACTCTGGTTCAACTACGAAGCTGCGGTCGCCGGTCATGCGCAGGGTGGATTGATCCATGATGTATTCGGCATCCTTGGTCTGACGGTCCGTTTCGGGATTGTCATCATCTATACCGGTTTGATCCTCAACTGGATCAACCTCATCCGAAAGAAATCGTTCCTCAAATTGACGTTGGACAAGAACGGTTTGGTCGGTGGTCTGTTGTTTGGTGTCGGCATCTATATGGGATTCGGATTCGTTGCCAGCAATTATCACAGTTTCCCCTCGGATCCTTGGATCGCCCCTGTATTGATCAGCTGCATAGCGCTTCTGATTTTACGCGGTGTGTTGGATTACTACCTTTCTTCAAGCAGTGAACGATCTGCAAAAGGTCTTGGCGAGCATCTTATGGAGGCGGTCATCGATGTGTTGGAGATTTTCATCGGATATCTCTCCAATACGCTCTCCTTCATGCGGGTGGCGGGATTGGGTATTGCCCATGCTTCCTTGATGTCAACGTTCTTGGAACTGTCCGGAGGTTTGCACAGTGTCGGCGGGATAGCGATCTTTGTGGTGGGAAATGTCATCGTCATTGTGTTGGAAGGTTTGAGTTCCGGTATTCAGGCACTCAGGTTGAACTATTATGAGTTCTTCTCACGGTATTTTACAGGCAAAGGTGTGGCGTATGAGCCGGTACGACTCTCGTCTACTTTTACCAATACAAAATAGCGCATTTTTTTAGGAGGGTCACACTATGACCAATATCGCATTCAGAAGAAACGTTTCGATGACCTTTGTTGCAACGGCGTTCATGTTGCTTGCATCCGCCTTTATCTTCGCACCAGGCGCATACGCTGCAACCACGCAATCCGGTGCAACCGACAGCCTTGGGTTGGGCTTGGTCTGCATGAGCGCTGCCGTTGCCTTCGGGTTGGGTGCACTGGGAGCAGGTATGGCCATCGGCAAGGTTGGAAGCGCAGCCATGGGTGCCATCAGTGAACGACCGGAAATCGCCAGCCAAGCTTTGATTTTCATTGCTCTTGCAGAAGGCTTGGTCGTTTTCGGTTTCATCACCAGTCTGATGATTCTTGGAAAGGCTTGATCGATGAAATATTTTGTCATCGGCGACGAAGATACCGTCCTTGGGTTTTCCTTGGTCGGTGTCTTCGGCATGCAGGCGACAAATGCCGAACAAGCTCGGCGAGCATGGGACAAGGCGTTGGAAGATCCGCAGAATGGGATCATCATCATTACCGATGAAGTAGCGGCGATGATCAGACAAACGGTAGATCGCTACCTGTTCAGCGAATCATTCCCCCTTGTGGTTGAGATACCCTCCCCGCATTCGAAGGAGGATCGTACCGATTTGCGTACCCTGGTCAACCAAGCCATCGGGGTATCATTGTAGGAAGCGTTCGTATGGATACAACCGACAACCGTTTGCTGTCAGGAATTCTTGAGCAGGCAGAGTTGAGTGCAAAGAAGACACAGGAAGATGCTCAGGATCAAGTGGCGAACATTCTTGCGCAGGCACAGAAACGCGCCGACAAGGAAGTTGCTGCAGAACAGCGTACGGTGGAACAGAAACTGCAGCAGATACAGTTGCGCCTCCAGGCCAATATGGGAACTGCCAAGCGGAAGGCGAGCCTGAGGAAGGTGGATGAGAGCTACCAGCAGGTAATGAGCAGGGTACTGTCCGCACTTGACGCAAAGACGGTTTCTGCATATTTGAGCCAATGGATTGCCGAGGCTGCAATAGGCTTGGATCTTGTGGAAGTCAAGGTTGCTTCCAGTCATCAATGCCCGGTAACCGAGGAGCATTTGGCCAAAGCCACCGCCTTGGTACGGAAAGCCACCGGCAGTGAGATCACCCTGCACCTTGATCCCAAGCCGATCAGGGGGCTCGGGGTAATTGTTTCCTCCATGGATGATACCATTTCATTCAACAATCAGGTTGAGATCCGCCTTCGACGGTTCGACCGCGACATCAGGTCATTGATTCAGGAACACGCATGAAAGAAAGAATAATTGGACGAATCAAGCGAGTAAACGGTCCGATTCTCATTGTCAAGGATATCAAGGATGCCATGATGATGGAAATGGTCCGTATTGGGGAGCAGGGGCTCGTAGGCGAGGTGGTCAAACTCAACGACGGGTTGGCGACCGTGCAAGTTTATGAGGATGCCACCGGTTTGTGCCCGGGGGACAACGTGTATGGAACCGGCATGAGTCTGTCGGTTGAACTTGCCCCGGGGTTGATCGGTACCATCTATGATGGGATCCAGCGTCCTTTGGAACGCTTGATGGAAGCAAGCGGTGTTTTCATTTCCCGTGGCTTGCGTTTTGACGCCGTCGACCACCAGAAGAAATGGACCTTCACCCCGACTGCTGCAGAGGGGGGGGCGGTGCATGCCGGTATGGTATTGGGTACCGTACAGGAATCCAGCAGGATAGAACATCGGGTGATGGTACCTCCCCAATATACTAATGGAACCCTTTCCGAGGTTGCAAAACAGGGCGATTATACGATCGAGGACCCGATAGCCACCATTGTATTGCCTGACGGGCGACAGGAAAAGATTTGCATGCTCCAGAAATGGCCCATCAGAGTGCCTCGTCCGGTAGACCAGCGTTTACCGCTGAAGCAGCCGTTGATAACCGGTCTCAGAGTCATCGATACCTTGTTTCCGTTGGCAAAGGGCGGAACGGTTGCCATCCCTGGCGGTTTTGGTACGGGCAAGACCATGACGCAACACTCCATTGCACAATGGTGCGATGCTGATTTGATCGTCTACATCGGTTGTGGGGAACGGGGCAATGAGATGACTGACGTACTGCGGGAGTTTCCCCTTCTCATCGATCCTCGTACCGGACAATCCCTGATGGAACGGACGATCTTGATTGCAAATACTTCCAACATGCCGGTAAGCGCGCGTGAAGCTTCCATTTATACAGGAATCACGATGGCCGAGTACTATCGTGACCAAGGCTATCATGTTGCCATCATGGCCGACTCCACCAGCCGCTGGGCGGAAGCACTGCGTGAGTTGAGTGGCCGTATGGAGGAAATGCCTGCTGAGGAAGGATTCCCTGCATATCTGCCAACCCGTATCGCCCAGTTCTATGAACGTGCCGGTTACGTACGCGCCCTCGGTGGCAGCGATGGTTCGGTTTCGGTCATTGGAGCCGTAAGCCCTCCTGGAGGGGATTTCTCCGAACCGGTCACCCAGCATACCAAGCGCTTCGTCCGCTGTTTCTGGGGATTGGACCGACAGCTGGCTTCCAGTCGTCACTATCCTGCCATCAGTTGGTTGGAATCCTATAGTGAATACCTTGATGAAGTGAAGCAATGGTGGAACGACCACAGCGAAGGTTCCTGGTACAAGAGTCGGCAGAAGATCATGGATTTGCTGCAAAAGGAAGTACGATTGCAGCAGATCGTGAAATTGGTTGGACCTGATGCATTGCCGGATACCCAAAACTTCATACTGGAAGTCTGCAACCTCTTCAAGACTGCATTCCTTCAGCAGAATGCCTTCGATGATATCGACCGGTTCTGTTCGGTGGAAAAACAGGTGAAGATGCTCAGTGCCATCCTTGCTTATTATGACAAAGGCAGCGAGGCAATCGCCAAGGGAGTACCCATGGTAAAAATCCGCCGTCTGAAGGCTGTCCAGGAGATGGCGAGAATGCGCTTCACCGTCAAGGGAGATGAACTTGACGTCATCGACAAGATCCAAGTGCGCCTCGAACGGGCCATTGACCAGATCGGAGGTGTCTATGAAAACTAAGAAGGAAGCACTGTTGGCCCAAACCGATCGGAGATTGCTCAGTGGTAGGGAATACCGCGGGGCATCCAAGATTGACGGTCCCTTGGTATATATGCGGAATACGCATCCGATCGGATACGGTGAGTTGGTCGAGGTACTGGCCCCGGATGGATCACATCGTTCCGGGCAGGTCCTCGATACCAGTGACGAGGCGGTTGTGGTACAGGTGTTCGAAGGTACCGATGGACTTTCGTTGCCGGGAACCGGCATGCGGTTCATGGGAGAGCCGTTGACGCTTCCTGTTTCCGAGCAGATGCTCGGTCGGGTTATGAACGGATTGGGAAAAAGTCGCGACGGTTCGGGTTCGGTCCACGGATTTGCCGAACGGGATGTCAACGGAGAGCCGATCAATCCGACTGCCCGTGAGTATCCGAGGGATTTCATCCAAACCGGGATCTCGGTCATCGATGGACTGACCACTTTGATCCAAGGGCAGAAGCTTCCGATTTTCAGTGGGAATGGACTAGACCATAATCAATTGGCGGCCCAGATCGCCCGACAGGCGAAAGTCAGGGGAAATGCAGGGGACTTCTGCATCGTCTTTGCAGCCATGGGTGTCAAATATGACGTCGCACGGTTTTTCATCGACAGTTTTGAACAGACCGGGGTCCTGGACAATGTGGCGCTTTTCCTCTCTTTGGCTGATGATCCTTCCATAGAACGCATCATCACTCCCAAGACTGCGTTGACGCTGGCCGAATACCTTGCCTTCGACAAAGGCAAGCAGGTACTGGTGATCATGACCGACATGACCAACTATTGTGAATCATTACGTGAAATCGGGACCATGCGTGGTGAGATTCCCTCCCGAAAAGGATATCCCGGGTATCTGTACTCAAACCTTGCGGAAATCTATGAACGCTCGGGGAAGATAACCGGCAAGAGTGGTTCCATCACTCAGCTGCCGATTCTTTCCATGCCCAATGATGATATCAGCCATCCGGTTCCCGACCTTACCGGGTATATCACCGAAGGTCAGATCGTATTCGACCGAGGCATGCAGGCAAGAGGCATCTACCCGCCGATCAACTGTCTTCCCTCTCTCTCCCGATTGATGAAGGACGGTATCGGTGAAGGCATGACCCGAGAAGACCATCCGCATTTGGCCAACCAGCTGTTCGCTTCCTACAGTCATGTGAAGGACGTGCAGAACCTTGCCTCGGTCATCGGCGAGGAAGAGCTGACCACGCTCGACCAGCAATATCTTGAATTTGGAAACTTCTTCGAGAAGCAATTTGTCACCCAAGGATTTGATGAGGACCGGAGTATTGAACAAACGCTCGACTTGGGCTGGGAAGCCCTGAGCAAGTTGCCGAGTGAGGAATTGCAGCGCTTGACCGACGAAGAAATTGCCGAACATTACGGCAAGTAGGAGGAAGGGTGAATACCACGCTTGCTCCTACGAGGAGCAACCTGCTCAAACTGACGGAAGACCTCAAATTCGCACAACTCGGGCATGAACTGCTTGACCAGAAGCGTTCCATTCTTGTCGTGGAGCTATTGACTTTGGTCGATCAGGCGGTTGATTACGAGGGTAGGGTGTTCAAGGCCCTTACGGAAGCCCAGAATTCTCTGTCTGACGCCATCATGCAGATGGGGCGACTACGGGTGGGGAATCTCGCCGGTGCGGTAAACATTGAATATTCGATCAATCTGGGCAAGCGTAGGGTCATGGGAGTATCGGTGCCGAAGGTGGATACCACTTTTACGGATCACAGTCCCTATTTCAGCAGTGAGGAAACCAGTATTCTCAGTGAACTTTCGATTGACCGGTATCGGACAACCCTCCAGTTGATGGGAAGGCTTGCCGAGCTGAAGGTTTCCATCATGCGTCTTGCCCGAGAAGTGAAGAAGACGATCAGAAAAGTCAATGCCTTGGAAAAGATCGTCATTCCTGAAAATGAGGAAACCATTGCCTGGATGCGGGGAAGAATCGAGGAACAGGAACGGGAGAATTTCATCCTGCTCAAGACGGTGAAGGAGCGGATGGAACAGGCCAAGGAACAGGCTCAGGCTTTGACCTCTTCCCGGGATAATGATACGATAGTACAGGGAGGCTTGCATGGGAGTTCCATTTAAGCAGATCGTCGTGTATCTCGATGGTTCAGAGAGTTCGATGACCGCCATCATGTATGGGATCAAGCTGGCAAAGGAACACGATGCGAAACTTACCGCGGTGTATGTCGTCAACACCAGGGCGTTGAGCGAACTGGTGAAGGCGGGTATATTTGTTGCAGTTGAACGAGATGAATACCAACGGGATTTGCAACTGGATGCCGATCGATACCTGAGACACGCTTCCCGTTTGGCTGAACAGAAGAAAGTGGTTATTGATACGGTCAAGCTCGAGGGGACCGTGCATGTGGTGATGAAAGACCTTCTCAAATCGCAGAGGGCTGATTTGCTGGTGCTTGGAGGTCTGACCGACATCCGATCCCGGAGAGAAGAGCTGACCAGTGAGACCGATAGGATGATGCGTACTTCTCCCTGCCCTGTGTTGGTAGTGCGGGACGATGACGATATCTGGCTGGAGTTTGAAGCGTAAGGAGCTTTGCATGAACATACTGGATGTATTGGACAAGAACCTGGTCAAGGTCCCACTCCTGCATACCGACAAGAAAGGAATCATCACTGAACTTGTCGAGGTGGTCGCCAAGGCGAAGGGGTATTCAACACAGCAGTTTGATGACATTTTGGAAGCGGTGTTTGACCGCGAAAGCCTGGGATCGACGGCTATTGGGAATGGGATTGCCATTCCACACGCCAAAACCGAGGTCATGGATCATGTGTGCCTGGTTGTCGGCATCAGCAGATTTCCTGTTGATTTCGATTCCCCGGATGGCCAAAAAAGCAGGATTTTCTTCTTGGTTCTTGCACCTCCTCAGGAAGCGTCGGCCCATGTGGAGCTGCTTGCCTCGATAGCCCGCAGCTGCACCAGCCAGGTTTTCCGGCGGATGCTCGAACAGTCCAGGGATAGTGAGGAAGTAGTCCGCTTGTTTATGGAATAAGGTCGTTCAGACGTTCCTTTGCAGGGCACCGTACGTCATGTATGGTGCCTGTCCTGTATTTGCTGGACAAATCTTGGGTTTCGTCCTATGGTAGCTTCATCATAGGTATTCAGGTGGCATGCGTCATGCACGTATTCATTCCGTTCTCCGAGGCAGAGTATTCGTTGCTGGCAACATGCAAGCAAATTCTCTCCACGAATGACTTGCAACTTTTCCAAACTTTGGAAACCCGTATCCAGGATATAGAAAGCCTGTCCTCCATCGTAGCGAGAGCATCGTCGGTGGTCAGCGACCTTTCCTTGTCCCCTCATCCCCGGACAATAGCCTCGCTTTCTGCCAAGCTGATTCAATCGGGCATTCAGGAAGTAGTGAATCTTCCCGTGAAAGCTTCCCTGGGGCGTTCATTCGTACTTGCCAAATTGCACTTGTTCGGTTTCCTGATGAAAGTCTCCTGCCTGTCAGCGCAATACACCCGACTTCTGGTGATGTACCAGCGTATACTGTTCTCCCTGATGGCGGAGGACTTGTATATTTCCATCATCTCTGAGAGCGACGGCAACGAGCAATGGGTCTCCCATGCCACTGAGGAATTGATTCACTTGTGGGAACACCGGACTGCCGGATATTCCGAAGGATTCGGTGTCTTGGTGGAACAGCTCTGGAGCGCCCGGCATCGTTTGATCCCTACGCTTGGGACGTTGCTCGGTACGGTGGAATTGCTCAAGCTCTCATTCTTGCTTCCTGAGCCCTGGCATGACTTTTTGATGCAGAAAGGCGGGGAACAGCCTGTTGTATGGGCGTTGGAGGAATTCCTGTTTTCCTTAAGCTATGAACAGTTGTGTTTTCTGCGGGAACGAATGGCTGAAACCTCACGCCAATCCATAAGCAGGGAGGAAGCAGGGTCCTTGTTGGCATTGCGTTCAGACCAAATGTTGGAAGGACCGGTTGAGGAGCAGCTTTCCGTGGTTCGTATGTACCGCTCGTTTTTGCATCGCAATACATTGGCGCGGGTACGAAGGGAATCCGATCGCCCGGGTCCCCACCGTACCTTGGAACAGCAATTTCTGCTCCATTTATGGAGCAGAAAATCCTAGTTGTTGTTCGCCAGATGATAGATTGCCTTGATCTCTTCCTTGCCAAGGACTTTGATGCTTCCCAGAGTTCGTTTCCCAAAGAAGGTTGCCTTCTCTGACATCTCCTCCACTTGCGCTTCACTCGGGTGGATGCCCAATTCGGCGAAATTGGTAGGCATGTCGATGCTGTGAAAGAAAGCCTTCATCGCATCGATGGCTCTGAGAGCGTCCAGGTCCTCATCGTCGGAACGTTCCAAGCCGAAGACTTCAGACCCAAGCTGAGCAAAACGATCCGGTCTTTCCTTGTAGACGAAACTGGCCCAGCTGCCCCAAACAGCGGCAAGCCCGGCGCCGTGGGCCACATCGAACATTCCCCCCATCTCATGCTCAAGCTGGTGTGGGGCCCAGTCCCCGCGAGCGCTGTTTCCCATTCCCATCAAGCCATTGTGGGAAAGGCTGCTTGCCCACATGAGGTTGGCTCTCCCATCGTAATCACGGGGGTTTGTTTTCAGTACGGGGGCATAATGGACGATGGTACGCAGCAAGGACTGTGCCAGTTCATCCGTCAAGTACATGGTCGATCCTTGGATGAAATAACGTTCCATGGTGTGCATCATAATATCCACTGCTCCGCTCATCGTCTGATAATGGGGGAGGGTATAGGTCAACTCGGGATTCATGATGGCAAATTTGCACCGCGATGATTCGTGGTTGACTCCGCGTTTGAGATTTCCCTCCTCATTGGTGATGACCGAGGAATCGCTCATCTCGCTGCCGGCTGCGGCAATGGTCAGGATTGCCCCGATCGGGTAGCATCCCTTCACCTGTCGCTTCTGGCTGTAGAAGTCCCAGACTTCCCCCCCGTTGAATAGTCCGTATCCGATTGCTTTTGCCGAGTCGATGACGGACCCTCCGCCGACTGCAAGGATGAAGTCGACTCCTTCTTGCTGGCACAATGCAATCCCTTCATGCACTTTGCTCAGGCGAGGATTGGGAACGACGCCGCCGAGCAAGACATAGTTGATGCCTTCCGCTTTCAGGGATTCTGTGACCCGGTCAAGCAATCCGGAGCGTTTGGCACTTTCCGATCCATAATGCACCAATACTTTTTTGCATTCCTGTTGCTTGATCAAGACTCCTGCCTGGGATTCTGCATCCTTTCCGAAGACGACACGGGTAGGTGTGTAATAATTGAAATCAGCGGTCATGGTTATCTCCCTTAATATCCGAGGCTCTCACCGACGATGAGTACCTTCATTCTTCCTTCGACTTGTTGCTGTGAAAAAACTACATAGTTCGAGCATATGGTATGTTCGCAGGCACCTGCGGGCAGGGCCATGAGATGCCGGTCATCGCACTGTGCTTGCATGCATTTGCCTTTTCCTGTGCAATAGGTTCCCGTTTTCAACCGGGTGGCGTTTGCCGGGGCTGCAATATCCTTGACCCGAAGGATGGCGCTTACCAGATCGGGGACGATCTTGTCCCAGGAAACGATCAGGATCACTTGTTTCGGTCCATACAGCATAGCTGCCGTACGGTTCGACCTTCCATCGACGCAATAGACTTCACCATGTTCGGTAAGTGCATTTGCGCTTGCGAGATATGCATCTGCGGTGAAGCTTTTCAGAAAGACTTCATCCACTCCTTCCTTTCCCAGGCTTTTGTCATATCGGTCGTAGAATGTGTAATTCCCATTCCGTAGCAGATCAATGACACCGGTTTCGAAAAGTGTCATCGACCCTCCAACCGCGACGCGGTCGCCGTTTTTCAACAGTGAAGCAACGGTAGGAACCACATCTTTGGCGGTTTCGACGAACCGAGCCTCAATATTGTTTTTCTCCAAGGATCGTATTGTTCTTTCCACTTGGAGATGTTTGATTGCTCGTAGATGGTCATCCATAACGATTTCCCCCTTCTATAGGGAAGAATACCCAATCCTCGCGCGCTTAGCAAGGATGTCTCGGATTTCGAAAACAATTGCATCCGAACCACAACAATCGTATCTTACAAGAAGAAGGAGCTCGATTATGCATATAACATTCTTTGGAGCAGCTCAGCAGGTTACCGGAAGTTGTACATTGGTAGAATGCAGCGGAAAGTACCTGCTCGTCGATTGCGGCCTTCCGCAAGGCAATGATGAGCGGGAATCGGGGATTGATCTACCATTCGATGCAGCGGCCATCGACTACCTGTTTCTCACCCATGCCCATATTGACCACAGCGGAAGAATACCGTTGATGGTCCGCAATGGGTTCAAGGGCAAAATCTTCGCCACTTCGGCTACGATCGACTTGTGCGAGATAATGCTCGCCGACAGCGGTCACATCCAGGAAATGGAAGCGGAATGGAAAAGCCGAAAGGCCAAACGTGCAGGAAAGAAGGGAGAGGAACCCTTGTATACCGTTGAGGATGCGCAAAAATCGATGCAGTATTTTCATGGATGCGAATACAAGCAGATATGTTCGATCGATGAACACATCAAAGTCCGCTTTGATGATGCCGGTCACTTGCTTGGGTCTTCCTCCATTGAAATGTGGCTCGAGGAGAGTGGCGAACAGAGAAAGATTGTATTCAGCGGGGATATCGGGAATTTCGACCAACCTCTGATCAAGGATCCCGATTACATTGACGAAGCTGATTTCGTAGTCATGGAATCAACATACGGCAACCGCCTCCATGATCGGCCTGAAGAAGCGAAAGGCCAGCATATTACCTCCTTGGCAAGGGCCCAGGAGCTTGCCGAGATCATCGAGAGGACGTTCGCAAGAAAGGGCAATGTCATAATTCCTTCCTTTGCTGTCGGCAGGACACAGGAAATTCTGTATCTGCTTCGTCTGATCATCGAACAGAAACTCTGTCCGACCATCCGGGATATTCCCGTATTCGTTGATAGTCCGCTTTCGGTGAAAGCCACCCATGTGTTTGCCGGTAACCTGTTCGGATACATGGATGCAGAAACCATGGAATTGGTGAACAAGGGCATCAATCCGATCTTGTTCCCTTCTTTGGTTACCATCACTGATGTACAGGATTCCATAGCGCTCAACCAACGCAAGGAGAGTTGCGTCATCATCAGCAGCAGCGGCATGTGTGAAGCTGGACGCATCAAGCACCATCTAAAGCATAATCTCTGGCGCAGTGAATGCACGGTATTGTTCAGCGGTTACCAGGCAGGAGGCACGCTGGGAAGGTCCATTCTTGATGGAGCGCGTCATGTAACCATCTTCGGCGAGCAGATCGATGTCCGTTGCGAGGTTGCGGAGTTGCATGGCATCAGCGGACACGCAGACCAGAAAGGACTGGTAAAATGGCTGACCTCGTTCAAGAAGGAACCGCGAAGAGCCTTCATCGTCCATGGGGACAAGGAGGTTGCTCCTTGGTTCGCATCCTATGTTTCCAGAACACTGGGTATCAAAGCCTATGCACCGGCTTTGATGGAACGCTTTGATCTGCTGGATGAGGCATCGCTGCCGGTGGCTCTTCCTGTGGAAGCGGCGTTGGTCCCCTATCTCAGGCAGCTTGCAGAATCGCTGGCTGAACTCTCGAAGCAGGAAGCGACGCTGCGGTCCGTGGTTGAGCGGATGGAGCAGGCTGGACGGGAGAAGAATCTGGATGAGAAGCGTGCGGTGCGCCTGACCAATGCAATCAACCGCTTGGCCAGTGATTTGGAGTACCTGAAGATAAAATGGGGTCCTGATGCCGACTAACTAAGCAGTTTTCCGAAAATGGAACCCCATTTTTGTTGTTCCAGAATGGAGAACCCCATCCGTTCATAGAACCCGTAGGCATGGGTGTTGCGGCCGTCCACTCCAAGGTGGATTCCTGCAACACCCTTCTGTTTGACGGCTTCGAAAAAAGTGAGCATCAAGCTTTTCCCGATTCCCTTGCCTTGCAGATGCATTAATAAATCAATATGCAGATGGGCTGGATACCCAAGATTGGCCCATACCCCTTCACCCGGACCTTTGAGCAGGGTCTTGATGACCGATTGTTCCGCTTCGCTCTTGAATTTTTGTACACCGGCGTATTGTGTTTGCAGAATGGGCAACCAATGTTCCTGCATCCAGGCGTTGAATGCATGGGTGTTGCTGGTTCCTACAATATATCCTGAGGGGACATTGGTCTCATCAAGGGCTATGAAACAAAGCTCCGGCTCAAAGAAGAAGTAAGGGGCAGCGTAGTAGTGACCGACACACCAGGGATCATCAAAATAAGGTGTTCCGTCAAGACCGGCAAAAGCGGTCTTCAAGGCGATGGAATAAAGGTAGGGCAGGTCTTGCGGGAGAGCTTGTCGTATGTACTGCATTGGGTATTGTTCCTTACATTATGTACCATACTCTTGTTTTGTTGATTTCTCAATCAGAAAAATTATAGAATACAACTTGTTCTATATTCAATAGTTAGTCTTTTAGAGATAAATTTTTTCAAAAACTGCTGGACAAAACCCATCTTTGGGTGTAATATCCCATCTCGTTCGGCAACGAGAACTTCGAGTCAACAACGATGAGGCCATTCGGCTCTTGACGGAAATTGAATATATCGAGTACTCTTAAAGAACCCCCCTTGATGAGGGGCGTGAAAAATAGTGCGGTTTCAAAACTGTTTTTCAATGGTTATTGACAGTATGAGCGTTAGGGAAGAATAGAAAGATTGGAATAGTGGAAGACCGCAGAATGGGCTTCCCAGTCAATTCGAGGAATAATGATGAACAGTAGAGGAAAAGCTACGTTCGTTTGCGAGGAAAGACAGGGCTGACTATGAAGGAAATAGAGCCCGCGCCTTCGGGTGCGGGATT
>NZ_JBFWIJ010000027.1:0-44158 GCF_050256055.1 Sphaerochaeta sp.
GTTTTGCTATGGCACGATTCAACGTCTTGATGTTCATACCCAATTCCTGGCACATGTAGTCCCGGGTGGTTGATACGGGAACATCCTCTCCCACCTTTGGGGTTTCGCGAAATCGGGATAAAATATAGTGTCCGACTATATAGGTCGAACTGTAGAACAGGCGTTCTCCGCTGCGATAGCTGGTACGGTAGAGTTTGCGTGCAACGTCCCGCGATACGAGTCTGAGAAAATGGTTGTCGGATTCTATCCACCAGAGGAAGTTGGGAACAGACCAGTACAGGACTACACAGCGGCTGGCTGCTTGGATGGTCACCGAGGTACGCGGATAATCGGAGAGGATGGTCACTTCCCCGATGAATGAGATGGCTTTGTTTTTTTCGATTAGGAAAACATTGCCGTTCTCGAAGAGGTTGATCACGTTATGTTCGCCCTCCACCACGATTCCCACACGCTCGATGGGAGTGTCTTTGTAGTGGATGATGGCCCCTGGTTCATAGACCTGCAAAGTGAATGAGGTTTTCAGACGAGTCGGAATGTTCTGAACATAGGGACACATGGCCGGGTACTGTACACTAAGCTCATCGAATGTTTTCATGGTCTCTCTTCTTGGAGACAAGTATATACTGCAAGAAACTTGTAGAAAAACCCCATTTGTCCTTTTTCCTCCTACTGATTGTTCCGTATGCTGGGGCAACATCATTGTGTAGGAGGGAATGCGAGAAATGAAGCCAAGTACGTCGGAATATGCTTCCATCGCCGATCGATTGAAACATGAGTGGAGCTTGTATCTGTTGGGATTTCTGTTCATTGTAATTGCTGATTCCATAGGGAAACTGGTGATTCCTGTTGGCAAGGGGATGTTCATCATTTTCCCTATTTTCTATTCCCTGTTTCTGGGTATGCTCATAGGACCTGATGTGCTGCACGTTCTGAAAAGCAATAAGACGGTGAACCGCGCTTCCAAGTTGGTCATCGTAGCTATTCTGCCTTTCATAGCGAAGCTCGGCATCAATGCCGGTGCAAGTATCGAAGTGGTCATCAAGGCTGGTCCGGCTTTGTTCCTCCAGGAGATCGGGAACCTTGGGACTATCCTCATAGGGCTTCCTATAGCTCTGCTGCTGGGCCTGAAGCGGGAGGCAATCGGAGCGACGCATTCAATCAATCGGGAAACCAATCTTGCCCTCATCCAGGACGTCTATGGCCCTGACTCTGCAGAAGCCCGTGGAACTCTTTCTGTCTATATTATCGGGGGAATGCTCGGAACAATTTATTTTGGTTTCATGGTTTCTCTCATTGCCTCTACCGGATTGTTTCATCCATATTCACTGGGAATGGCCAGCGGTGTTGGTGCGGGCATCATGATGGCAAGTGCCACTGCGACCTTGGTAGAGATATTTCCAAAATTTGCCAAGGAAATCTCAGCGTTGGCCGCAACGAGTGAGACCCTTTCCGGTGTAACCGGTATTTACGTAGCTCTATTCATCGGTCTTCCATTCTGCAACTTCCTCTACAGGCATTTGGAACCGAGATTTGCAAGATTGAGAGGGGAAACCGCAGTGAAGGAGGATAAATAAATGAAAATCAGTGAATGGATCACATTGTTTCTTGTAGTCGGATTCGGATTGGTTTTGGCGAATTTCATTGGATTCCATGTAGGGATTCTTGAATCACTTCCCGGCATGGGCGTCCTGTTGGTCATTTCATTGGTGGCAGTCGTACTTGATAAATTGATTGCCATCAAGTTGCCGGTGATCGCCTACTGCTCTTTGGTAGGATTACTGGTGGCCAGCCCGATCTCGCCCATTCGTGAATTTGTAATCTCCTCAGTGGGAAAGATCAATTTCACCGCACCACTCACGATGGTCGGAGCCTTCGCCGGTATGTCAATCAGCAACCAGTTGAAGGTATTCGCCAAACAAGGTTGGAAGATGGTGATCATCACCGTCGTGGTCATGACCGGTACCTATGTGGGTTCATTGTTGATCGCCCAATTGGTGTTGTCCCTCACCCACGCCATCTGATGTTGTTGCTTGCCATACTCTGTAGTGCCGCAGTGGGGTTGTTGATCGGCTGGTCCGGGATCGCCGGGTTTCTCCTTCCCATTTTCTATACCGGTGTAGTGAAAATGGACCAAACCTCTGCGTTGGCTTTCAGCTTTGCTTTGTTCTTGGTCTCCGGGTCATTGGGGGCATACAGCTATTATCGAAAAGGGCAGCTGCACCTGTCTGGTAGTTTGCCCTTGTTGCTGGGAAGTCTGGGAGGAGGAGTCGGAGGTGTAATAATACACGCCTCACTCAGCACATCGGTTGTGATCATCATCTTGTACACGGTAGTGCTGGTTTCGGGTATTTCCTTGTTGGTTCGCCTAATTCGGGAAGACAGAAATTTGCAGCATGCGCAAGGGAGTATGCATCTTACACAGAAACCTATGGTACTGGTTCTCTTCGGTGTCGCTACTGGTGCGCTCTGTACCTTTTCCGGAGCAGGGGGACCGGTGTTGGTGATGCCCATCCTCATTCTCTGGGGCTTGGATGCCAAGTTTGCCGTAGGTTTGGCTTTGTTGGATTCTGTGTTCATTGCCGTACCTTCGGTGATTGGATATGGTCTTTCAGCCGATTTGGATGGGTATGCTCTACTATTCATCCTCTCACTGGTTTCCCATGCTGCAGGGGTCTGGGCAGGGGGAAAAAGTGCAAAGAAAATAAAACAGCAACCATTGAAACTTGCTGTCGGACTTTTCTCCACACTCCTTGCAGGGTGGAAGTTGCTCGCATTATTGAGATGAGGGAGCCAATACAGCTATGAACGCACAAACTTATGATATACTTATCAAGGATACTTCGTATATCAAATCTGATATGCAGGTGGTCAAGCATGCCACGATTGCCATCAAAGAGGGCAGGCTATCCTTCCTGGTTGATGGGACGAACCTGCTTGCGACACAAGAACTAGATGGATCCTCCTTGCTTTGGATGCCTGGATTGGTCGATGGACATTTGCATACGAGTCAACAACTTCTTCGAGGCAGATTGCTTGATGAGCGTCCGGTGATCTGGAAGCGAATCAATGTCCCGTTTGAAAGTACTTTGACCGAGCAGGAATCATCATTGAGCGCCTCCTTGGCTGCTCTTGAAATGATGAAGGCGGGTACAACGGGATTTGTCGATGTCGGTGGCCGGTTTGCACTCTCGTTTGCCCAGGTGTATGAACAGTCGGGATTACGAGGTCGCTTGAGTTATATGGCCAATGACAACCCAAATGCTCCCGCTTCGCTTCGGGTAACAGCAATGGATGCGGTTGGACGAATGCTTGACCTGCATACACAGCTGACTGGCAGGGTGAAAGGGTATGCTTCGGTGACAGCGCTGACTGCCGCCAGCGAGAACATGATCAAGCAAATGATAACCGCAGCCCAAGAAAACGGTATACCATTCGAGACGCATATGAATGAATATGCCAGTGAAGTGTTTGAGTTCGTTGAACGCTATCAGATGCGTCCTTTTGAGTATTTGGAAAATGAGGGATTGCTTGCCGGTCCATTCGTTGCAGCCCATTGTATTTTTCTCAGTGAACGGGAAAAGGAAATCATACAACACCGAGGTGTGATGGTTGCACATTGTCCCTTTTCAAATTGTGGAAAAGGAGTCCCTGATACACCGAACTTGCTTGCTCGTGGTGTGGCTGTTGGCTTCGGCACTGATGGAAGCGCTCATGGTGGGTTGGATTTGTTTAAGGAGATCAGGTTGTTCAGGGGGGTGATGAATGCCGTAAAAGGGGTGGGGAGTGCGGACTATGCAGTTATGGATGCTGCAACCTTGCTCAAAATGGCCACCAGCAATGCCGCAGGTATGTTGAACCATACGGGACTCGGCACGTTGGTCGAGGGTGCTCCGGCTGATCTGATTGCCCTCAATATGGATCAGGTCCATATGTGGCCGACCCACAATATGGTGAATACGGTGGTGGAAAGTGCCAGTGGTAGTGATGTGGTGCATTCCATCATTGATGGTAGACTGGTCATGAAAGATAGGGTGGTGCTCACCCTTGATGAAGAAAAAATTCGCCATGAGGCGAAGCAATGGGCTGTAGCGCATGGACTTGTCTGAGAATGTGAGCCTTCTTGTTTGATTTGAAACTTGACAATTACATGCTTGGGCCACCTCCTGGAAAAGGGAGGTGGCTCTTTCCGTCCGGCTAGAAATGCAGAACACAGCTCGTAACGAGGGTATTGGGAAGAAAAGCCTTGACATCAATCTTTCAAGCAAGGAATACTTGTTCTCATGGCAAGTGTACGGGATGGACAGCGACAGATGAAAAGCATATTTACCGAGATTCGGACTCGATACAACCTTCTTTCAAAACCTCAGAAATGTATCGCTGATTTCATTCTCAATAATCCTTCTGAAGTAATTCTGCTTTCCATTACCAACCTTGCCGAGAAATGTTCAACCAGCGAACCGACGATTCTCCGCTTCCTGAGAAAGCTTGATTATACTTCGTACCAAGTCTTCAAGGTAAACCTGGCTCAGGAAGTTTCAAAGACAACGGCTCAGTCCTCTTATATATTTGAAGAGATTTCCGAGCATGATTCACTCTTGGAAGTAAAACAGAAGATTGTGCATACTACCATGCAGAGTATCCATGATAGTCTGGCTATTCTGGATGATGCGGCGTTGGAACAAGCATTGCAATTGCTGCTGGAAAGCAAAAGGATCATCACTTTGGGGGTCGGCTCTTCAGCTTCCATTGCAAACGATGCCTACCACAAATTCTCTAGATTGGGGTTGAAGGTGGTATGCTGTAATGACCCGCATATGATGAGTATCATCTGTACCCATGCAGATCCTGATGAAGTCATTCTTGCCTTTACGCATTCTGGGGAAAGTCGGGAAATTTTGGATGCAACCGAGCTTGCGAAGCAGAACAAGGTACCGATCATTGTAGTGACCAGCTATCCGAATTCCAGTGTGACCAAACTTGCCGATGTCCTGTTGCTCAGTTCCACGAACGAGATGAGATTCCACTCCGATGCAGTCATTTCACGGATCATCCAACTGGTAATCATCGATATTCTGCAAACCAGTATGTTATTGCGTCTCGGAGAGCAAGGAATTGAAAACTTGAATAAATCGCGTATTGCCGTTGCCAAGAAAAAAACTTGATGACAGCTTAATTTCCGGATTCATTACTTAATATTCTTTTCAGGATATTTTTGTTGACAGATTCATGAAGGTGTCCTACCATTGGCTAAAATAGTAAAAAATCTACTATAGCAAAATATAAAACGTAGATTTTTTAACAAAAAGGAGACTGGAATGAAAAGACTACGATTTGCATTTGCTGTTCTTGTAGCTCTGCTGGTGATTGCTCCTGTTTTTGCCGCTGGAAGCCAAGAAGCTGCAGCATCAAAGCCGATGGTATTGAAATTGGGACACATCCAATCAGATCAGGATGTATGGCACAAGGCAGCTTTATTCTTTGCTGAGAAAGTAGCAGAGAAAACGAACGGCACGGTAAAAGTGGAAGTATATCCAAACTCCACCATCGGAAATGATCGTGACATGGCTGAAGGACTTCAGCTCGGTTCCGTTGATTTCGCATTGATTGCTGGTGTCTTGGGTAATTTTGAACCCTCCCTGCAGATTCTTGAGCTGCCGTATCTCATTGAAAATGAACAACATCTGCGCAATGTAATCTATGGACCGATCGGGCAGGAATTGTTTGACCGCTTGTTGAAGAGTTCGAATATTCGTGGATTGACCTATTGGGAACGTGGACCTCGCCAGCTTACCTCAAACTATCCGATCAATACGATTGCGGATGTAAAAGGTTTGAAGCTCCGGCTTCCTGAAATTCCCGCTATGCTGGCTTATTGGAAGGCCGCAGGCGCCAATCCGACTCCCATGGCTTGGGGTGAAGTCTACTCTGCTCTGCAGCAGAAGGTCATTGATGGTCAGGAGAATCCTATTCCGTACATCCATTCGGCTCGTTTGGAAGAAGTCCAGTCATATATTGCCATGACATCCCACAAGTATGAGTATGTAACAATTTCCATGAGCAATCTGACGTATGAGAAACTGAACGCCGAACAGCAGAAAGCTGTCTATGAAGCAGCATCTGAATCTGCGGAATATCAGAATAAATTGGTTGCCGATCTTACCGATAGCTTGTTCAAGGATTTGCAGGCAAAAGGCATGAAAGTAACCTATCCTGATCGTGCCCCCTTTATTGCTGTTGCACAGAAAGTAAATGAAGAGTTTGCATCAAAGATTGATGCCGATCTCTACAAGAGAATTGTTGCAGCGAAATAATGGTCCTGATGGATGCCGACCCGATAGTACCGGGTCGGCATCAATGTTGCACGAGAAGCGAGGTTTGTATGGAATCCGAAAAAGAACGATCACGTTTTGGCAGATTTACTGATGCATTGTACCAAATCGTGTTTTGGTTTAGTGCCGTATTGATGGCTGCAATGGTGTTTACCATTTTTATTCAAGTCATAGCTCGATACGTATTCAGCAACTCTCTTACCTGGTCGGAAGAAGTTGGTCGTTATGTATTCGTAATGATGACATTTTATGGTGGGGCGCTTGGGGTGAAGCGTAATCAGCATGCATTGTTGGATTCTCTGGTAAACCTTTTCCCATTCAAGGTTGCCAAGATGGTGAATCTTATTTCTTATAGTTTGATGTTAGGACTTACGATTACGGTTCTTATCGGTTTGAAAGCGATCATGGGTGTGGCGAAGCGACAAGTGAGCGCAGCGCTGCAACTCCCGATGATATACATCTATATTCTTATGTTCATCGGTATGGCTGTCATGATGATCTTCATTATTGAGAAAATCGTAGAGACTGCACAGTTGAAGGAGAACGCATAATGGCACTCATCATGTTTGTGATATTCCTTATTTTGGTGTTCTTTGGAGTGCCGATCTCATTTGCACTTGGAATTTCTTCAATATTTACCTTGCTTACCATCGGGGGGTATCCCATCGCTGTGGTTGCACAACGCATGTTTACAGCGGTTGATTCCTTTCCGTTGATGGCTATCCCATTTTTCATGTTGGCTGGTCTGTTGATGGACAGGGGTGGGATTACGAAACGGATTATCGATTTTTCCTTGGGAATCGTCGGCAATATCCGAGGTGCATTGGCTCATGTGGTTGCCGTTACTGCTGTCATCATGGGGGGCATTTCCGGTTCCGGTGTTGCCAATACCGCTGCGATCGGCTCAATTATGATTCCGGAAATGAAAAAACGTGGGTACGACGCCCATTTTTCTGCAGCTTTGGTAGCTTGCTCGGGGAGTATTGGTCTGATCATTCCCCCCAGCATTGCCATGATCATCTATGGTGTTTCTTCACAGGTTTCAATCGGAGACCTTTTTATGGGAGGAATCATCCCTGGTGTCTTGATTGGTGTTGGATTGATGGTCATGAGTTACTTCATTGCCAGGAAACGGAATTATCCGGTCGAACAACGCGTGGGAATGCGAGAAATTCTGAAGCGTCTGAAGCGCTCAATCTGGGCATTGTTCATGCCGGTGATCATTATTGTAGGAATTCGAATGGGTGTATTCACTCCTACTGAAGGAGGCTGTGTAGCAGCAGTATATGCATTACTAGTCGGGGTAGTAATTCATAGGGATATCAAGGTTCCTCAAATCATGCGAATCTTTGGTGAAGCAGTCATCATCACCGCCTCAATTTCTTTCCTGATTGCAACTTCTTCCTTGTTCAGCTGGATTCTTACTGCCGAGCAGATTCCCCAGATGATAACCCGTCTGTTCCTCTCGCTTACCGACAACAAGTACATCATGCTGTTGTTGATCAACCTTCTGTTGATTATTGTCGGAATGTTCATCGATTCCGGTCCTGCCATCATTTTGCTCGCTCCCATATTGGTCCCCGTCGCTTCAGCCATGGGTATCAATCTGGTGCAATTTGGAGTCATGATGGTCATCAATCTCACCACGGGTTTGTTGACCCCTCCTGTCGGGACCGCACTGTTTGTGGCGTCCAATATTTCCGGTGTGTCTCTCGGAAAGTTGAGTAAAGCGATTCTAAAATTCTTATTGGTTATGTATGCGGTCATGTTGCTCTCTGCCTATGTACCGTTCATTACGACTTGGGCGATACCAAAATAATGGGAGTGGAATGGACAAATGGAACAGATTATACCGAGTGAAATGTATCGGGTAAGAAGACAATTTCCTACCGACGATGCAATACAAGACATTGATTCAGCTATAGGCGCGGAATTTACCAAAGTGGCTTCTTTGTTCAAGCCCGGGGAACGAATAGGTTTGGCGGTAGGAAGTAGGGGAATCAGGAATATCCAACAAATCGTCAAACAGGTAATTACCCATTTACAGTCAGCCGGGGTATCTGTATCCATCATTCCCGCAATGGGAAGTCATGCTGGGGCGACTGGTGAAGGACAAGCGGAAATGCTTGCTTCCTATGGCATAACAGAAGATGCGCTAGGGGTACCGATTCTTTCCTCTATGGATGTAAAAGTTCTGGGGACAACAGATGCCGGGGTTCCTGTCCATATCGATGCAAATGCTTGGTCGATGGATGGAATCGTAATGTTGAACCGAATTAAGCCTCATACTGATTTTCATGGTTCGATCGAAAGCGGACTCATGAAGCAGATTGCCGTTGGATTGGGGAAGCGTCATGGAGCTGAAACCATTCATCGTCGTGGGGTTACGGGATTATCGGTGCATATGCCGGCGATCGCACGATTTGTGTTGGGGACCGGGAAGATTCGCTGTGGATTGGCAATCGTGGAAAATATGCGGGATGAAACATCCATTTTGCGGTTTGTCCTTCCCCAGGATTTTGAGCATGTCGAATGTGAATTGCTGCAATTGGCTAAACAAAAGATTCCTGCAGTGCCATTTCGGGATCTGGATGTCTTGTTGATACAGGAAATGGGGAAGAATATCAGTGGTACCGGTATTGATCCAAATGTGACGGGACGGTATTTTCTGGACCGGGGGAATTCCCCTGACAATGCATATGGCATCAAACGCTTGGTATGTTTGGATCTGACTGAAGAAAGCCACCACAACGGGTTGGGTGTAGGATTTGCCGATGTGATCAGTCGAAGATTATTTGATAAGATTGATCTTTCCATTTCCTATGTAAACATCATCACCACCGGTTTTTTGGAGCGTGGCTTCCTGCCGATCATCCAAGAGACGGACAAGGATGCGCTGCATACGGCGCTCTTTGCATGCGGAAGGGTAATGACAGCAAGTTCAGCACGCGTAATGATGATCAAAAATACCTTATGCATGCATGAGATGCTTGTTTCACAGGCATTATTGTCTGAGGTAGCTCAGGATCCAACAATGGAAATTGTCGGGAAGGAGCCGCTGGTATGGAACGATGGGGCTCTCTCTGTAGTTTGGAATGAATAAACGAATACCGAAATGGTAAGGAGATTCGTAGAATGGGTAGAAAAGTGAAAGCGTTGGTTCTTGGGGATGCAATGATTCGGGTTGAAGGTTTCGCAAAGGCGGTTGCTCGTCATTTGGGCCCTTTTGTTTCGGAAACGATACAAGGGGAGTGGGAATCCAACTGGTCGGAACTGCAGAGAAGAAGACTGGAAGTTGAAAAGCAAGGTCCTGAAATTGAAACTCTTGATCCTTTGGTCGCTCAGCGTGGAGCCGAAGCTGAGATGTTGATGGGTCTCTTTGTCCCCGTATCGACAAAATACATGGATGCAATGCCGAATTTGCATGTAGTCGGTGTTTCTCGTGCAGGAGTGGAAAATGTGAATATTGCAGAAGCCACCAAGCGGGGGATATTGGTCTTCAATGTGGAAGGGCGTAATGCTGAGGCGGTTTCAGATTTCGCTGTAGGGATGATGCTTTGTGAAGCACGCAATATTGCACGAGCTCACTATTCCATAAAGAGCGGACAATGGCGGAAAACCTTCAGCAACTCTGATTTTGTTCCTGAATTCAAGGACCGGACCATCGGTTTGGTTGGATTTGGGTATATCGGCCGCTTGGTTGCCAGAAAGCTATCAGGTTTCAATGTGAATATTTTGGTGCACGACCCGTTTGTTCCGGCTGAAGATATCAAAGCACTTGGTGCTACTCCTGTGGATAAGGAACAGCTGTTCAAGGAGAGTGATTTCATCAGCGTACATGCCCGTTTGACCGAGGATACGAAAAAATATATTGGGAAAAAAGAACTGTCGGTGATGAAGAAAACCGCATACTTCATCAATACTGCTCGCGCCGGGTTGGTTGACCAGGATGCTTTGGCACAAGTCCTGCAAAACAACCAAATTGCGGGAGCTGCGCTGGATGTGTTTACCAATGAGCCGATTGATCAGGATAGCCCGTTCTTGTCGCTGGACAATGTGACCCTGACAACGCATATAGCCGGTACCACCGCTGACGCCCTCAACAATTCTCCCGGCTTGTTGATGGAAGACATTGCCCGCCTGATGAACGGTCAGAAAGCTCGTTTCATCAAAAACCCCCAGGTTCTTGATGATCCGAACTTCCAGGCTTGGCTTAGGGAGGTGACTGCATGATTCGAAATCTTGCAGAAGTGCTAGCAGGTGCAGAAGCAGGTGGATATGCCGTTGGTTCATTCAACGGCTATGATTATCTCACGTTTCGCGCCACGGTGGAGGCTAGTCGGGAATTGGGATTTCCGGCGATCATCGCTTTTGGGGCAGCATACTTGAAGAACATGTCGGTAGAAGAGGTTGCTTCAGTTTTCCGCCAGCTCGCCACTCGAACAAGTCAGGATGTGGTATTGCATTTGGATCATTGTAAGGATTTTGCAGCCATTGTCCGAGCAATAAAGGCTGGATTCACTTCCGTTATGTATGATGGCAGCGCTTTGCCGTTTGAAGAAAACCTGGCAAGAACCGCGCAAGTGGTTGCCGTCGCCCATGCTGCCGGTGTTTCGGTGGAGGCTGAACTCGGTTCAATTGCTGGTGGGGATAAATCACATGAAGGAGGGGGGGAGGAAATCTATACAAACCCTGAATTGGCGAAGCGTTTTGCTGAAGAAACCGGCATTGATGCATTGGCGGTCTCGATCGGAACAGTGCATGGACTGTATAAGGGAGAGCCAAAGATCAGTATCGAAACATTGCGCGCAATCGACACAGTCGTTCCGGTTCCTTTGGTTTTGCACGGAGGCAGCGGCACTCCTGAGCAGACTATCAAGCAATGCATTGCTCATGGGATCAGAAAGATCAATGTAAATACAGAAATCTCGGTTGCTGTTCTGGATGCATTGCAGACGAGTCTTTCCGATACAGTAAAGCAGGCACATCTTTCTCAGCTAATGCTTGGTGAAATGGATGTAATGAAGCAAGTTGTCATAAAATATATGAGGATGTTCAGACCGTGAATAGGTTACCCGCGCAGACAGTGATCACCATCGATGTAGGCACATCAAGTTTGAGAGCTTCGTTGTATACAGAGGAGGGGGTGTGTTTGCACACAAGCCAATTCCATTACAGCCCGTTGTTTCTGGGCAGTAATAAGGTGGAACAGGATCCTTTTTCCTGGGACGAAGCGCTTGAGCATACTTTGCGCGGAGTATCTTCCTATATAGCCGATCATTCGTGTAACGTACATGCCATTTCCATTGCTTCGCAACGGGCCTCAGTGATCCCTTTGGATAAGGAAGGAAAGCCTTTGTATCGGGCCATAATGTGGCAAGACAAGCGGAGCATTGCGGAAAGTGAAGATTTTGCACGAATTCTTTCTCCCCGTCTGGTATATACAAAAACGGGGTTGCGAGTCGATTCGTATTTTTCCGCCCCAAAGATCATGTGGCTCAAAAACCATGAACCGGCAGTGTTTCATGCAGCTTCTGTATTTCTCGGTGTGCAGGACTATGTTGCATATAGACTTACCGGGGAACTGGTGACCGATACATCGCAAGCATCCAGAACCTTGATGATGGATCTATCCTCCCGTTGCTGGGACCCGCAATTGCTTTCGGTGGTTGGAATCGATCAAACTCAATTGCCCAGGATTGTGGAACCCTCGTCCATTTGCGGGTATCTGATGGATTCTTTTGCTGTTCGTGTAGGATTGCCGACTGGAATTCCCGTTGTTCTGGCAGGGGGAGACCAAGGTTGTGCCGCTATGTCGCTGGGGATGGTTGACCCGGGTGTTGTTGTTGCAAACACCGGTACCGGTTCCTTCACCTTGGGGTATGCCAAAGAACCTCGATTTGACGAGGGAATGCGTAGTCTCTGCAGTGCGGGGACAATCCCGGGATCGTATTTTGTTGAAGCGGGATTGATCACCAGCGGTATTTTGGTCCAATGGTTTGTTGAACAGTTTTTCAAAGATATTCCCCGCGAGGAGGCGTTCGACCGTTTGTTCGAGGAGCTGGCTCAGGCTCCGGTGGGATCTCATGGCGTGGTTGTATTACCTCATTTCAAAGGGGTAGCCGCCCCATTTTGGAATCCCAAGGCAAAAGGTGTATTTTTCAATGTAACGCTAGCGACTACTCGAGCAGATATGGCAAGAGCGGTACTAGAAGGAATTTCCTTGGATATGGCATTGAATTTTGAGTTGATCAAAGAGGTGATGGGTTCTTGTACCAGGATTTCAATTGCAGGCGGGATGACCCGCAGGGATGTATTTAATCAAATACAAGCGGATGTGTACAAACATGATGTTTGGATTGCTGATTCTGCGGAGGCTTCTTCACTGGGCGCTTGGATGAGCGCTGTGGTAGCAGTCGGGTTGTATGCAAATCATGCTAAGGCATATGAGATTGTTGCAGCAAAGCACCCAAGGGTATTTGCTCCAAGGCAGGAAGCAACTGCTCTTTATGATGCAATACAGCGAAAGCGTATTGGTTTGTATGATGTGCTTTCCTCCAATGAAATCTATGAGCAATTCTCTGAAATGTAGGAAGAAGCAGGGAACTATCGTACAGTGAGTATTGGAAAGATACCACATACTGGACAACAGAGCGGTCTTCACTGACTCTAAAATCATTCTCACTATTCAATGGGATGCTTGCATTTCCCAATACATCACCTTGGTGTATGCCTGATCCCCGATTACAATTCTCATACAATGAGTTTGGAAAGGGCGGAAAAAACTGTTTGACATATATATTAAACGAGTTATAATAAGTTATAAAATAAACAAGGAGTTCGGTATGGTACAGCTGGGATTTGCATTTAATTTCAATGTGCAACGTTGTGAAATAGAAGTGGGTGATGAAGCACAGATCATTGAACAAGGATATAAACCCCTTTTGGCACTGTTCAAGAAATACAACCTCAAGGCAAATTGCTTTCTCTCCGGGTTTACCACGGAATTGCTGAAGCAGAATGCTCCGGAAGTATTGGATACCATCCATGCCATGAAGGATGTGAATCTTGAACTGGGCACCTATACCTATACGCATCCGATTCCGCAACTGTTGAAGAAGGAAGAATTCTCTCGGCAAATGCGTAAAGGTATGGAAATTGATCGGCAGGTGCTTGATGCTGCTACTGAGGGCTTCCTTCCCCCCGAATTTGCCTATAGTGAGGAAATGGGTGAGGTATTGGAAGAAGAAGGGATCAAATGGTTCATCGCCCTTGCTTCCCAGATCGAGAAAGGTTTGAAAGAAGCTGGTTTGGTACGTGATCCATATATCCCATATACGGTAAAACTGGCAAATGGACGGTTCCTTACTGCAGTTCCCGCCGTCTATCAGTTACCGCAGACCCCAGCCCGATTCTTCAAGCTGATGATGAAGGGGCAGGTACCGGTGGATACCGTCATTGAGGGAGTGCGATTGTTTGCTCAGCAACATCCGGGTGGCTTGCTCCTGTTCAAGCGGGATGCGGAAACCATTTTCATTGATATGTTCAACAGCGGATTCACGAAGACGTATGAAGTCATGGATGAATTTTTGGAAAAACTCTCCAAATTGGACTGCATACAGCCAGCCTTCATCAGTGAGGCACTCACAACCTGTGACGAGAATCTTGTTATCACACTTCCTGATTACTTGGGTAATACCAAGATTGAAACGTTTACCGAAGGGGCCGCAAAAACCATCTGGGACGCAACAGTTGAGGTTCGAGATACCTTGATTGCCTATGATCAGAAACACAAAAGCAACCAGACTATAGAACAGGCATGGGAACACCTTATGCTCAGCCATAATTCGGATGGACGTATTGGGTATTGGTTCAGTGAGTGGAATCCCGGTGAACATGTCGTCGCACCTTCGAGAAGAGCGTTTGTTGAGGATAATCTGGCAAGAGCCAAGGCGTTGTTGGATTAAGGGAGAGGATGATGCTGTTCGTTGATGAATCAGTCATGCAGGAAATCTCGTTGGAACAATTCGAGCAGCGTGCTGTGCGCAAGGGAGTGGCTCAGCCGTTATTCCAACGATTCCTCCAGATTCTTGTTTCAGATCGGACAGCGTATGGAATTGGTATCGAGAAGGCGATCAAGCTGCTTGCAACGTGTAATGATGAGAGTCCATCAGTGCGATTGGAGGCAATTCAGCGGGTATCCAAACTTAAGTTTCCGGGTACCGATGGCATGCGGGGGAAAGTGTCTATACAACCACTCTCTCCCACAGGCAGCCTGCTCGCCTATCAAGAGAATGGCTTGATCACTCCTGTATTCTATTATCTTGTGGTCAGGGCGTTTCTTGATCTTCTTGAAGAACAGACTTCGGTAGAATCAACACAGTGTGCAGTCGCCGAGGATGGGAGGGAAATAGGTTCCAGTCATCCACTGCTACGGGCAACGATTGCTGCAATTGATGATGCAGGATGGTCTGCAAACTATCTTGGAGTACTACCAACGCCGGGAGCCGCCATCTATAGCATGAGCAGGCAGCAACCGGTGCTCATGATTACCGCCAGTCATAACCCTTCTTCAAACAACGGGCTTAAGTGTTTCGTTGATGGATGCAAGCTGTATCCCCAAGGAGTACTTGGTGAGTACGCACTTACTGAGCGGATCATCAGGTTCGCCTGGTCTGTACAGGAAGGTTTCAGTTGTCAAACTGCGTTCATCCCCTCGGTGGATACTCAGGCCCGCAGTATGTTGACCAATTTG
Organism: Sphaerochaeta sp.; assembly: GCF_050256055.1. NCBI lineage: Bacteria > Pseudomonadati > Spirochaetota > Spirochaetia > Spirochaetales > Sphaerochaetaceae > Sphaerochaeta > Sphaerochaeta sp. Next base: position 15,085 of record NZ_JBFWIJ010000027.1, read on the forward strand.
GTTGTGGACCAATGTTCTGAACAGGATCTGGTACTATTGCGCAACTGTGCGGTCACCATCGATTGTGCCAACGGGGCGGTATCGGCTTGGTATGATGAGCTGTGCACCCGTATGGGCCTGCATCCATTCGTGCTGCATACCACGATGGGGCAGAATACGATCAACGCCGGATGCGGCGCCGCCGTGCTGGAAGGGATACACCAAATCAGATGTACCGGCCCATTTCCTTCCCTTCTTGCCCAGAGTATGGTTGAACGGTGTTCAGCGGAACATCGCATGCAATACGGCATAGCAGTTGACGGAGACGGAGATCGTTGTGTCTTGCTGGTTCTGGAACCTGGTGATCAGAGCATCCGTGTATTGCACGGAGATGAATTGCTCACGCTGCTGAAACAACGCTTTCCCCACATCCGAGATCTCGCGCTTACCATCGAGAGTGATCCGAATACAAAGGTCCAGCTGGAAAAGCGATATCCAGATGCAGTGGTACATATTCGAGGTGTCGGCGATCGGTACCTCACGCGTGATCTGGAGCACACCTTGGTTTTAGGCGCGGAGGACAGCGGACATGTGGTATTTCCCATCCGGTTGGGAAACCGGGTGTTGTATAGTGGCAACGGCCTTCTCACCGGATTATTGGCAATATTGGCGTACCAGGCAAACCCATTGAACTTATTTGTCCGCAGAGGCATACGCAAAATTGTGGTACGATCGGTTGATCGTCGGTATTGGTTTGAAGGTTCGCTGTTGCACCAACAGAGCAAGGCAATGATAGAGCGATTGTTTCCTTGCTCGGATACGGAACGAGTCGTGTTTCCTGAGGATCACGATATGCTGGCGTACACCATCGGGGACGGGCAGCTGTTGTACATGCGGTCAAGTGGAACCGAGCCGAATATGCAACTTGTATTTCCAGACAGTTCGGATGAACGGTTTGAAAGGTTGGCGCAGGAATTCTCTCAAGCCTGTGCACCGTATCGAATAGAGAAATAGGGACATGGTCCCGCATCGATCCAAAAGGAGGAAAAGATGAAAAAAGGTTTATTGGTGGTGCTGTTGTTGGCGATGGTTCTCCCCTTCGCATTTGCAGCAGGAAAGCAGGAAGCACCGACGGGTGCTTCCCAGTCGGAAGTGACCGAGATTGTGTATTGGCAGTATTTCTATGAGACGAAGAAAGATCTGATGGACAAGTTGATCAAGATTTTCGAGGAACGGAACCCTGATATCAAAGTCACCCAGCAGACATTCCCGTATGAAAACTACAACACAAAGGTAGCTTCTTCCGTACCTTCCGGTCAGGGGCCGAACGTAATCAATCTGTTTTATGGTTGGTTGCCGCTCTACATCGACAGTGGATACCTGCAGCCGTTGCCGGAGAGCGTATTCCCCAATTCCCGCATAGAAAATGAATTCTTCCCCTTGGTGGAAGCCGCTAAATTCGATGGAAAATACTATGCGCTTCCGACCGCAGTTCGCTCGTTGGCCCTTTTCTGGAACAAGGACTTGTTCAAGGCAGCTGGTCTTGATCCTGAAGTACCCCCGACGACGATGGACCAGATGGTTGCATACGCAAAGAAGATCGCCAAGCAGGACAAGAACGGCAATTATTTGCAGACCGGTATGACATTGGAACTCCGTGGACAGATGCATCATGTGCTTCGTGAGGTCCTGATTCGTCAATTCGGCGGCACTCCGTATAATGCCGATTCAACAAAGGTTACCTACAACAGCCAAGCCGGATATGATGCCCTCAAGTGGTTCACTGATCTTGAGACGGTACAGAAAGTAGGCGTCCCCCAGTATATGACCGATGATGTGACTGCATTCAGCGCAGGCAAGATGGGTATGACCATTGATGGATCCTTCAGACTCGGCAACTTCAACAAGCTTAAGGATACCCTGCATTACGGCGTTTCAGAACTGCCGGAAATGAACGGGGTGAAATCCAATTTTGCATCCTTCTGGGCGAATGGCATCACCAGTACGACAAAAGGAAAACAACTCGATGCATCCATCAAGTTCCTGGAATTCTTGACCAGCGATGAGGTCATGGCGATGTGGCTGCCGGCAATCGGCGAGCTTCCCGCCAAGAAGTCCCTGGCACTCAAGGATGAATTCAAGAACGATCCTACCTATGGTCCTTTCATCAGAGGATTGGACTATGCACAGGCTACCAAATTCATTGATGAAAACGAGCAGAGAATGGTGTGGATCAATGCCTATGATGAGGTCGTCCTGAATGGCATGTCCGTTCAGAAGGCTGTAGATCAAGCAGCGCAGAAGGAACAGGCGGTGCTGGACGCATATTATTCCAAGACCCGTTGATTGTGTACTTCCCTCGGGCTTCAGTCGGTGTATGATTGAAGCCCGGCTTGTTCTCAATCCTTACTGCAGAGAGGTACATGATGGCGACCATGGTAAAACATTCAGTGGAACGTACGAAACGGAGATGGGCCTATATATTTCTCATTGTCCCCCTCATTTTTTACGTCAGTATTCGGTTCTATCCAACGCTCTTTGCGTTTTTCCTTTCCTTGACCGATTGGAATATCGTCTCTACCAAGATGAATATCGTTGGTTTGGAGAATTATCGGAATTTGTTTGTTGATCCGGTTTTCTGGATCACCTTGGGCAATACCTTCAAATATGTGGTATTCGGTCTTCCGATCAGCTTGCTCATCGGATTCATCCTTGCCTATCAGATTGATCGTGTGGTATTCGGCGATGGTCTGTACAAGGCAATGTATTTCATCCCGTACATCACCAGTATGGTAGCGGTTGCCTGGGTATGGAGGTGGTTGTACCAACCGGTGCCCATCGGCATCTTCAATAATCTGTTTTCGGCAATTGGATTACCGACACAGCCGTTCCTGTCCAGCAAAAGCCAGGCTTTGCCTTCCATTCTTGGCACAACGGTTTGGGCTGATCTGGGCTTTCAGATGATCATATTCTTAGCAGGTATCAAGGCAATTTCCCTCAACCTTTTTGAAGCGGCGCGAATCGATGGAGCGAATGAGTCACAGATTCTCTTTCGCATCACTATACCCCAGATGAAGCCGACGATTGTGTTTCTTTGCATCACCGGTACCATCCGATACCTCAGGATTTTTACCCAGGTGATGAACATGACCTACCAAGGGGAAGGGGGGCCGTTGAATTCCACAAAACCCTTGGTATTGTATATTTATGACAGTGCGTTCAAGAGTTTCAAGATGGGTTATGCTGCAGCGATGACCGTGGTACTCTTCCTGCTGATCCTCTTGGTGACGCTGGTGCAAATGGTGGTGGCTAAAGATGAGAAATAAGAAGATACGAGCATCGGTGATCCTCCGCCACGCATTGCTGCTCCTGTTCGGGCTGGCGATGCTTTTCCCCTTCGTCTGGATGCTTGCCACTTCCTTGAAAAGTGGTGCTGAAGTATACAGCCTTTCCCTGATTCCCAAAAATCCCTCATTCAAGAACTATGTACGGTTGTTGACCTCTGGGAATTTCCCCTATTGGTTTTTCAATTCTCTGTATGTAGGAATGCTGGTAACGCTTTCGGTACTGTTTTTTGATTCATTGGTAGGGTTTACCCTCTGCAAATATGAGTTCAAGGGTAAGCGTCTTATCTTCTTGTTGATCCTCTCGACGATGATGATTCCCACAGAGATGCTGGTCATCCCTTGGTTCATCATGTCCAACAGTCTCAACTGGCTGGACACCTATTGGGGAATTCTCTTTCCCGGTCTGATGAGTGGATTTGGAACTTTTCTGATGAAATCGTTTTTTGAGGGAGTGCCCAATGATTTGTTGGATGCCGGGCGGATTGACGGTCTTCCGGAGTTCAAGATCTTCAGTCAAATCGCCTTGCCTCTGGTTCGCCCGGCACTTTCGGCTTTGGCAATTTTTACGTTCATCGGTAACTGGAATGCATTCCTCTGGCCTTTGATCGTGGTGAATAAGATAGAGCGGTATACTCTGCCCATCGGCCTTTCCTTCTTCAATGGTGAATTCCAGACACAGTGGGAAATGGTCATGACAGGAGCCTCTGTTGCGACAATACCGGTTTTTGTGGTGTTCCTGCTGTTCCAACGTCAGATTGTGCAGGGAATAGCCTTGACCGGTGTAAAAGAATAAGGATGGTTGGCTATGATACAAGATCTTCCGATATTGGATTTCCATTGTCATTTCCCGGTACAAGGTGAATGGTTTCCCGATTACCCTGATCGTAAGAAGGTTTCCTTCGATACTGCTTCCAGTCGAGACTATGGGGAAATTTGGCGTCAAGCATTCAATTTTCCCAAACCAGAGGAAGCAAGAACCGACGAAGAAATGGTTGCCTTGTACCTGAAGGACCTCGATGCCAAGGGCATTGAACGGGTGGTTTGGGTATCCGGAGGAGGCAATGAACGATTGGCCTCCATCCTGGCAATGGGAGGTGATCGGTTCATCGGGTTCGCCCATCACAATCCCGATGCCAAGGATGCAGCGATGCAACTCGAACATGCGTTTCGCGATCTTGGACTCAGCGGGTATAAGTTGTTGACGCCGGAGATCGAGACCCCGATCGATGACGAACGTTATTATCCACTGTGGGAGGTTTGCCAGGCCTATCATGTTCCGGTATTGCTTCATTTCGGATTGTTGGGTGCAGCTGGCGGTATTGCAACGGCTACGAATATCAGTCCATTACGGTTATCGAAGATTGCCCTGGATTTTCCTGATGTGAATTTTGTGGTTCCTCATTTCGGGTGTACCCATATGGGGGATCTTCTGCAATTATGCTGGACACGGCCGAATGTCTATGTAGATACTTCTGGAAGCAACCAGTGGATACGCTGGATGCCGTACCAACTGACATTGGAGGATGTAATTCGCAAATTCCTGGAAACGGTGGGGCCTTCACGCATCATCTTCGCCACTGACTCGTCTTGGTTGCCGCGTGGGTTTTCTTTGCCGTATCTGGAGGAACAACACCGAATCCTTCGCTTCCTGAATGTTCGGGAAGACGATCTGAAAGCCATTTTCCATGATACCGGTGCCCGGCTGCTTGGGTTGCGAACTTGAGTAGGCATGATACGTTTGATATGCTTTGCGGTATGAGGGTAGGTGTTTGATGACGGTTGTTACCACTACCGATGTTCGATTGGCTAATCTATTGAAGGTGTATGCCTCGCTCCGTGCCAAAAGCCCGATGACCAAGCGGCAATTGGCACAAGAGGTGGAACTCACGTTCGCTTCCGTTTCGAGTATTTGCAATCAATTGGTTGATCTCGGATTGGTTCGTTACGTTGATGAATCAATTTTCACCGGCGGAAGGAAGGCAATGGCTGTTTCATTCGCTTCGGAGTTTGCGTATTCCTTGGTGTTGGATATGCATCATACCGATTACATTGCCATGGCCTTGGTGGATCTTTCCAATTCCATTGTCAAGTCGAGAAAGGCTGTGGTGCCGGAAGAGCTTACGTTGGAAACCCTGATGGATTGTATCAGGCAATGCTATCTTGCGTTGGTGGCGGATTGTACAGGAAAGTTGTATTGCGTTTCCGTAGGGGTGTCGGCTGTCTATAATGAGCAGTCGCAGATTTTGCTGCAGGCATCGAATCCTCTGTTGGAACGGGTCAATCTTGCAATGCATTTGCATACGGTGTTTCCTGATCTTCCCATCTTGATTGAGAATGATGCCAACTTGGCTGCGTTCAGCCAACTCGATCCTCTCAAGCCGGGCAAGCGTGATCAATTGTTTGTATTCTTCACCCAAGGCATCGGATTAGGCTTGATCATTGACGGACAGCTGTATCGGGGTTCGCATGGGTTTGCCGGCGAGCTTGGGCATCTGAAATTGACCGGTGTCGACCGCACCTGTTCCAAATGTGGGAACGTCGGTTGTATGCGAACGGTGGTCCCGCTTACTTCGATCGCCCGTGATCTCGGGGAGATTGATATCCTCAGACGATCGGGAAGTCTTGCCTATTGCGACCATCTGTTGATGAGGGCGAATCAGGAACCTGAGGTTGTCCAACGCATTGACTATACGGCTCAGAAAATTGGGGAGGTACTTGCCGAGCTGTTCGATATTCTCAATCCCGAGCAGATTATTCTTGGTGGAAACAACTGGAAATTGTATCCGCTTATGGGAAATACCATCCGGCAGACGTGCAGAAGATTATCGAATCTTGCCCGGGAGGTGGATATTCAGATCCAATTTGTCAGCGAACCGATCAATGATTTGATCTTCAAAGGGGCAGGCGAGAAGGCCTTCCGATATTTTATCGAGTCATGTGTGCCTGAATTGCCTCTGGTTTCTTTCTAAGCCTTCTTGCAAGTAGGGCTGTTCTGCCATATCGTCTGAGTATGGAGGTATGATCCCTATGGATGCTCCCTATACCGTAATTGATATGGCCAATTGGAAACGTGCTCTTCATTGTCAGGTATTCCGAACGTATCTGGAGCCTTGCTATTGTGTGACGTTCGAGCTGGATGTCACCCATTTTCTTGCCCGGATACGGCAACTCGGGTATTCCTTCACCTTCAGCCTCATCTATCTGGTGTCATCCTGTGCCAATGAGATTGAGGAATTCCGGTATCGATTTGTTGACGGGAAGGTAGTGCTGTACCAGCGGGTCAACACCGCCTTTACGTATTTGGACGAACAATCCGAACTATTCAAAGTGGTATCGGTTCCGATGCAGGATACGCTGGAAGCCTACGTGTCGGTAGCCGAGAAACAGGCAAAGGCCCAGCAGGAATATTTCACCGGGCCGTTGGGTACTGATGTATTCCAATTCTCACCCTTGCCTTGGGTTTCCTATACACACATCTCCCATACGATCTCAGGAAACAAGGATGTTGCCACCCCTCTGTTTGACTGGGGGAAATACGTTGCCCGGGGTGGACGCGTGCTGCTTCCTTTCTCGGTACAGGTCCATCACTCGTTCGTTGATGGTATCCATATCGGTAGGTTTGCAACGGCTCTCCAGCAACGTTTGGATGCGTTGTAACCTAGGACAGGAGGCCCAGCGTACAAAGTTGGCTGCGTAGCTGGTCTGCTCCTGTATACAGATAGGCTGCCAACCCTTCAGTTTGTGCACTGAGCACGTTCTCCTGCATGTCATCGGTGAAGAACATCTCATCTGGTTTTACCTGTTCCTGCTGGAGAATGGTCCGGAAAAAGGCCCCATCTGGTTTTGCACAATGCATCAAGTGTGAAGCGTACACCTGGTCGAATATATCATACTGATGGAGTGCTTGGTGGATGGAATAATGCGCATCATGGACGTTGGTTCCGCAGATGATGCGAGCTCCCCTGTTTTTCAATTCGGAGAGTATCTTCAAGGTGGGGAGGTCGAGTTTCGGTGCAAAGAATTTTGCAAGCAGACTTGTCTCGTCATGCGGGACTTCTGAGTTGGTGATCCGCTCGTAGATGGACCAGAATTCCTGCTCGGTCAGTTCCCCTTTGCTGTGTGATATCAGTGCTTGTTTGATCAGGGGGGAGATGCCGGAGAACCCTGATTCCCTGCGACCCAAGTAAGGAAGCAATTTGGGGGCAACCAGGAAGTCGCGAACCAGTACCCCTCCCATATCGAACATACACACTTTGATCATATGCCATTCCTGTTGTTGATGACCAGAATATAGCATATTTTCCCAAAAGATGGGGAAGAGGGGGATATTGTTTTGCATAAAAGGAGATTCCCTGTGTGCCCATGTTCAGCAGCAATCCGTACCTAAGGATATTGGTTCAGTCGACCTGGGTATCCTCAGGTTCATCAGTCCCAAAGACCAAGATTTCCGAAATGCATCAAGTACTATTGCTTCGTACTTATCGGTTGAGAGCTTGCCATCGGCATACATTCTTTAGGCTGTTTCAACATTACTATCCCATCGTCAGCTTTTGGGTTTCAGCCGGTCGTGGTTCATCCAGAGCGGGAACATATCCCAAACTTCCTGTCGATGCTTTGGTATATTGTTCCAATCCTAGTATTGATGATGACGGTAGTCGACGGTGGTATGGCAAATGCTACCTTGCCTCATCCTTCCAAAACAAGGTATCGATGGATGCTTCGGTGTGGTATGATACGGAAAAAGGAATGCAGCATGACCGCATTGGTTACCCGTATACAGGAAATACAAACACTTCTTCATTGTTCTTCAAGAGAAATGGCTGAGAAAGCAGGCCTTTGTGAAGCAGATTACCGAAACGAACTGGAGAACCCCTCCGATACGTTCATTACCCGCCTCTGTACCTCTATTGGTGTTTCTGAACGCTATCTTCGGTATGGAAAGGGCCCTGTTTTCACGGAGCGGAGTCTGCCCGTTGCCGATATCCTTGCATTTCGGGATGCCAGGAACTGGAAGCAGTTTCATGCTCCGAAGGATCTGGCGATTTCCTTGAGCCTTGAGTCTTCGGAATTGCTTGAATGTTTCCAGTGGTCGGGCCGCGACCTTGAAGTAGTGGAAAAGAAACAGGCAATGGAGGAGGAACTGGCCGATATCCTCATCTACAGCGTACTGTTCGCCGATGCCATCGGTGTCGACATTCCCACGATCATCAAGGAGAAGCTGGAGAAAAACGGCAGGAAATATGCCGTCGAGCATGCGTATGGGAATGCCAAAAAATATACGGAATTTACCGATGCAGAATAACCTTGGGAGCGTGTGATGCTGGTATATGCAGGGGACAAGCAGCAGTTTCTTCAGGATGTCCGTACCAATGCCATCGACCGAAAAATCGAGCAATTGATGGCCTTGAAGTTGCATAAGCGGGTCGGCACCAGTGAAAAACAATCCTGGATCAACTCCCTGACGCAGATGCATTCCATCCTTCTTGATTCAGAAATCCCCGGCGATGCAGGGGTGGCGATCGAGTTTGCGATCCCCAATACCTCCAAACGGGTTGACTTCATCATCTCCGGTTTGGATGGAAGCGGTCGGCATAGTGCAGTTATAGTTGAATTGAAACAATGGAGTGAAGTCTTTCCCTTGGATTCAGTCGACCAATTGTTGCTTGCCGAACCCGAAAGCGAAATCAGGCAAGTAGAGACGTATCTGGGGGGAGGAAAGCACAAGGTTGTGCATCCCTCCTATCAGGCATGGTCATACCGAGCGTTCATCACGGACTACAACAGCAACGTGGAGGAAATTCCCATCGCTTTGCAAAGCTGCGCATACCTGCACAATTATTACCGCAAGGACCCTGATGATCCCCTGTTCATGCCGTATTTCAAGGACCTGCTTGAAGAGTCTCCACTGTTCTGCCGCAGTGACGCCCAGAAACTGAGCTCATTCATCAAACGGTACATACGCACCGGTGATGCGAAACAAACCCTGTACTACATTGAAGGGGGGAAGATCCGCCCGTCAAAGAGTTTACAGGATGCATTGGCATCCATGCTCAAGGGAAACCAGGAATTCGTATTGATCGACGAACAGAAGATTGTCTATGAACAGATGCTTGCGTTTTCAAGAAAGTCAGCTCACGATGGGGGAAAGCGGGTATTTCTCGTGCAGGGAGGGCCTGGTACCGGTAAGACCGTGGTAGCCGTCAATACGTTGGTGCGTTTGATAGCCGAAGGGCAGGTGTGCGCTTATGTAACCAAGAACAGTGCCCCGCGCAATGTGTTCGAGGCAAAGTTGAAAGCCGGCTCGTTCAAACGTAGGAACATTTCCAGTCTTTTCAAAAGTTCCTCCTCCTTCATCAATGCCGGGGCCGACGATTTTGGAACCCTCATTGTTGATGAGGCTCATCGACTGAACCGACGTTCCCAACAGGGGCCGAAGGTGGCGGGTGAGGATCAGATCAAAGAAATCATCAATGCAGCGAATTGCAGCATCTTTTTCCTTGATGAGGACCAGCGGGTGACCGCCCAGGATTATGGAACACGTGAAAGGATTCTGTTCTGGGCCAAGCAATTTGGAGCGGAGGTAGAGGAGGGCCGACTCGCCTCCCAATTCCGGTGCAACGGATCGGATGGATACCTCTCTTGGTTGGACGGGGTGCTCGGCATGCAAAGCGAAACCGCCAACCCGACATTGGATGGGATTCCCTATGACTTCCAGGTGATTGACGATCCTCTGGAACTCAAGCGCCTCATAGAGGAAAAGAACCAACCTGACAACAAGGCCCGTTTGGTTGCCGGCTATTGCTGGGAATGGAAATCAAAGAAGGCTTCAAACACCGATGCGGATATCGTCATTGGTGATTTTGCCATGCGGTGGAATCTGAGCAGCGACCCGGTCTTTGCCATTTCCAAACATTCGATTGAACAGGTAGGATGCATCCATACCACCCAAGGCTTGGAGTTCAGCTACGTCGGGGTGATCATCGGAGCCGATCTTCGCTTTGAAGCGGGAAAGGTGGTCACCGACTACCACAGACGCGCAAAGACGGACAAGTCTCTGCATGGCTTGGTGGGAAAGGCGAAAAAGGGTGACCGACAGGCAATCGATGCAGTGGATACCCTCATCCGAAATACCTACCGAACCTTGATGAGTAGGGGCCTGCAAGGCTGTTATGTCTACTGTGTGGATAAGGCGCTCGCCCAATTCCTGAAAACAAGAGTTAAGGGATATCAAGCGGAATCCTTGGACTCGGAGGCTGCTGAGTCCTGAGCAAAGACCCCCCCAATGTCCTGTTCTTCCTGGATTCCCCCTAGTTTGTTGCTTCTCTGTGTTTCTTTTCCCAAATCGCTTGACAAGATTGAATGGATTATTTAATAAGTCTATTAAATAGGTGGAACAACGATATGACTGATTCTGGGATGGAACAAACCATCATAGAGACGGCGGAACGGTTGTTCGTGGAACGAGGGTACGCCCTTACCTCGACAACCGATATAGCCCGGGAAGTGGGATGCAACCAATCCCTCATCAATTATTACTTTCGCAGCAAGGAAAAACTCTTTCAGGCGATCTTTGAGAAAAATGCGATAATCTTCTTCTCCTTGGTGAAGGAACCACTTGAGAAGAATATTCCATTTCTGGAAAAAATCAGGATACTGGCCGAAAGTCATTTCCAGATACTGCTGCAGCATGCGAAAGTACCCTTCTTCATTTTGAACGAAATTGGGACTAATCCGAAACAAATGGAAGCGATCAAGAGCATCGCAAAACAGAGCCTGCATGCCATCATACCCGTACTGGAACATGAACTTGCTGTTGAAATTGCAGAAGGCCGCGTCAGAAATACAACGCTCTTTGACATCTTGTTGAGTATGGCTTCCCTGAACCTCGGTGTTTTCCTGTTTCCCCCGATCTTGGAGAACATCATGGATCTGGGTGATGCCGATGTGCGTTCCCTGTTGCAACAACGAGGAAAGGAACATGCTCGCATACTCGTGACAAGCCTACTGCCTTGAGGAACCTACGATGAAAAACCGAATCAATACACAAGTACTGCTGCTTCTATTCTTTACCGTCACGTTGGCCCTGCCGCTGGCAGGAGAGGATATTACCCTGCAACAGTGCGAAGACCAGACAGCAATTCATTACCCGTTGGCCAAGCAAGCACAGCTTATCAGCATCATGGAAGCAGCCGATGCGGCGAATGCGCAAGCGCAATACCTGCCTCATGTGAATGTGGCGGCAAAGGCGAGCAGGCAATCGGACGCCACCTCGGTCAGTATTCCAGGAGGACTCACCCTGAATGGAAATCTGAACCAATACCAAGTGGTGGGGGAAGTGAACCAGCTCGTGTTCGATGGAGGGGCGGTATCTGCGCAAAAGAAAGGAGCACTTGCTGCATCCGCGGTCGCACAAAGCAAACTTGCAGTAAGCCTGGAGGCGGTGAAGCGAGCAGTGCGGGAAACCTATTTCACCGTTCTGTTTCTGGAAAGCCAACAGGAGCAAGTCACCCTCATGCAGCAGGAACTGAGCGACACGCATGCCAAACTTGAAGCCTATCGGGAAAATGGCCTGGTTACGCAATCGGATGTCGATGCCATCACCATAGAGAAGCTTACTGTGCAATCGCAATTGCAGGACCTGCAGATGAAGCGGGCGAGTGCTCTCTATGCGCTTTCCCAGATGACCGGTCTCAAGCTTGGTAATGACACCCACCTTGTTACTCCGCAGATCCCAATCCTCTCCGAAGAGAACCTGTCAGCTGGGAGAAAGGAGTATGCCCTCTATCAAGCGCAGCTGGATGCGGTGGATGCACAGAAACAGGCTTTGGATTCCAGCCTGTATCCCAAACTCAGCGTTTTCGCACAAGTTGGGTACAGCCAACCTGGACTGAATATGCTCAATACCGATCCTTCTTTTTGGTGGATCGCAGGGGTCAAGGGGTCGTTTTCGTTGGATCCTTACTACACCTATGCCGCCAACAAGGAAAAATTGGATGCTTCCAAGCAACAGGTTTTGGTGCAACAAGAGCAATTCAATCTTGACGAGGGAATCAAACTCAAGCAGAAGCGCAATGAGATCGAGGCACTGCAGCAACAACTGGCGATTGATGACCAGATCATTGCGCTCAAACGTTCGATCAAGGATGCAGATGAGGCAAAGATTGCAAATGGGGCACGCTCAGTATCGGATTTGATACAGGAGCTGCAGGAAGTTGCCTTGGCAGAAATTACAAAAGCGCACCATGAGGTGCAGTTGCTGCTGGCCCAAAGCGAGCTCAACCTCATCATAGGCAAGGGAGATATCCAAAAATGAAGCAACTAGCAATTGTGCTGATGATGGCACTGACGTTGGTCTCGTGTACGAACAATGAGGAGACGACGATAGCCGAGGGGAGTCTGGAGGCGAACCAAGTCATCGTCAGTGCTGAAGGCAATGGCCGGATCGTTTCCTTCGAAGCGGTGGAAGGAAGCCTTGTCGCCAAAGGTCAGGTTCTCGGGGAAATCGATCATCAGCAGTTGTTGCTGCAGCGCAAGCAACTGCTTGCTTCCCAGAAGCGGGTGGAAAGTCAGAAACCGGATGTGCAGGTTCAGCTTGCACCGTTGCAAGACCAGCTGGCTACAGCTAAAACCGAACAGGAACGTATTACCCGGCTGTTCAAAGCTGATGCTGCCAGCCAAAAACAACTGGATGACATCAATGCCCAGGTTCGGACGATGAGTTCGCAACTGGCAGCCCAGCGCCTGTCGCTCGAACAAAGCGTGCAAAGCATTGAAAGTGAGCTCGCATCCCTGTCGTTCCAGATTGCACAATTGGATGATCAGATTGCAAAATGCACCATCACCAGCCCGATCGACGGGGTATTGCTCACCTCCTATGCACTAGCAGGAGAGTTTACTTCGATCGGACGGGCCCTGTTCACGGTCGCCGACTTGGAGCATGTGTATCTACGAGCGTATATAAGCGCCGACCAACTGACTACCTTCAAGCTCGGAGATACCGTTACGGTTGCCGTTGATTACGGTGCATCAGAAAAGAAATTCTATACAGGAACTCTCTCCTGGATCTCCGAGAAAGCGGAATTTACCCCGAAGACGGTCCAGACGCGGGATGAACGCGCTACCTTGGTGTATGCAATCAAGGTGTCGTTGGTCAATGACGGATACCTGAAACTGGGCATGTATGGCGCAATCGTAGAGGGCAAGTGAGTATGACCCGGTTTGCAGTAAAAACTGAGGGGATTGAGAAACACTATGGCAAGGTTCATGCCCTCAAAGGGGTGGACCTAATGGTGGAGCAAGGTGAAATCTTCGGCTTGATCGGTTCCGATGGAAGCGGAAAAACTTCGTTGTTTCGGATCCTGACCACCTTGGTTCTCCCCGATGGAGGATCGGCAACCGTCGGGGGATTCGACGTTGTCTCCGAGTATCGGAAGATACGGAAGATCATCGGCTATATGCCCGGTCGGTTTTCTCTGTATCAGGATCTGAGTGTTCGTGAAAACCTTGATTTCTTCGCGACGGTCTTCAATACCACCGTCGAGGAAAACTATGATTTGATCAAGGAAATCTGGGTTCAGCTGGAGCCGTTTGGCAGCCGAAGGGCGGGTGCCCTGTCTGGCGGAATGAAGCAGAAGCTGGCACTCTGCTGTGCATTGGTTCACCGTCCTGACATTCTGTTCCTGGATGAGCCGACAACCGGGGTTGATCCGGTTTCCCGCAAGGAATTCTGGACCATGGTGAGCCGTTTCAATCGGGAAGGTATTTCCATCCTGGTTTCCACCCCTTATATGGATGAAGCCGCTTTGTGCAACCGCATCGCTTTGATAGATGACGGAACCATTCTGGAGACCGGTACTCCGAGCCAGCTTTCAGCTAATTACCTTGATGATCTGTGGTCGGTTACAGGGGACTCTCTGCATTCGTTGCTCGTCCTGTTGAAGTCGCATCCGAGCATGCATTCCTGTTTTTCCTTTGGAAGTTCCATCCATTTCAGCACCGCATCCGGTGCGATCAACAAGGATGTACTGGCCCGTTGGTTGGAAAGCCATGACCAGACAGGCGTATCGGTAAAACCGATCAAGCCGACCATCGAGGACCGGTTTCTCTCGCTTTCTACAAAAGGAGCGCATCGATGAATGCCATCACCGCCAGCGATCTGACCAAGAAATTCGGATCATTCACCGCGGTCGACCATATCGATTTCGAGGTGGCCGAAGGGGAGATTTTCGGCTTTCTCGGGGCGAACGGGGCAGGGAAGACAACGGCGATGCGGATGCTCACCGGATTGTTGAAACCCACCGACGGAAGGGCCTTGGTTGCCGGGTTCGATATCAAGAAACAAAGTGAAAAGGTCAAAGCCAATATCGGGTACATGAGTCAGCGTTTTGCGTTGTATGGTGATTTGACTGTTTCCGAAAATATCCGGTTGTTCGGAGGTATCTATGGGATGGATGCAAAGGTAATCAAAGAAAAGCGGGACCGCCTGCTGGAAGAGCTGCACCTGGAAGAGGAGAAGGACAGCTTGGTCTCCCGCCTCCCTTTGGGATGGAAGCAGAAACTCGCGTTCTCCGTGTCCATTTTTCACAATCCGAAAATTGTATTCCTCGATGAACCGACCGGCGGGGTGGACCCTGCTGCACGTCGACGATTCTGGGAGATGATTTACGCGGCCTCTGAACAGGGGATAACAGTGTTTGTGACTACGCACTATATGGATGAGGCTGAATACTGCAACCGAGTTTCCATCATGGTTGATGGTCGGATCGAAGCACTCGATTCCCCCCATGCCTTGAAGGCGCAGTATGGAGTTTCTTCCATGGATGAGGTGTTTCAGATGATCGCCCGCAGAGCGACAAGGACGGCTGACTGATGCATGCACTTTCCGCCTTCGTACAGAAGGAGTTCCACCATATCCTGCGTGACCGATGGACGCTGATCATTTTGTTGGTCACCCCGATCATCATGCTGATTCTCATCGGATTTGCCATGACGACGGAGGTCAAGGGAACGACATTCATGGTGGTAGCCCCCGAACGTGATGCCTCCACGACCGAGTTGGTTCAGACCCTTTCCCAAAGTGTCTATTTTACCTTTGGAGGATACCTTCCCGACGAACAGTCGATCGATACGGCACTCCGGCAAGGTAGGGCGGGTTTGGTGGTGGTGTTTCCTTCTCATTTTGCATCCGACCGCATGAGAACAGGGGCCGCTTCGGTCGCCGTCATCACCGACGGCAGTGATCCCAATACGGCCAAAACCCTGACCAACTATGCGAGTGCGATCATGTTGGAATGGGCTCAGCAGCGGAACCTGACGATCCAACATACACCGTCCATCGGTGTGGAGACCCGATTGTTGTACAACCCTGCGATGAAGGGTGCCTACAATTTCGTCCCGGGTGTACTCGGTATGATTCTGCTTTTGATCTGTGCTATGATGACTTCCATTTCCATCGCCCGGGAAAAAGAGTCGGGTACCATGGAGATCCTGCTCTCCTCTCCCATGCAGCCGGTGGCCATCATCCTGGCAAAAACGATTCCGTATTTTGTCCTGTCCTGCTTGAATTTGCTGACCAGTTTGGCCATGTCCATGGCGGTGTTGGGCGTTCCTGTGCGGGGAAGTTGGATCGCACTTATAGCTGTTTCGCTTCTCTATATTTTCGTGGGATTGTTGCTTGGTGTCATGATTTCCACCATTGCCAATTCACAGCTTGTCGCCTTGCTGGTTTCCGGCATGGGGTTGATGCTGCCGGTCATGTTGCTTTCGGGGATGATGTTTCCCATTGAATCCATGCCGCTTCTGCTCAGGTTGGTTTCACATATCATCCCGGCCCGGTGGTATGTGTCGGCGATGCGGAAGATTATGATCAAGGGGCTTGGGTTCGGCTCGATCATCACCGAGCTTTCGGTACTGGCTTGCATGGCGGCGGTGTTGCTGGTGATCAGTCTCAAGAAGTTCAAGCCCAGATTGGAGTAGTTATGTTGCGATACCTTGTCCAGAAAGAGTTCCTGCAAATCAGGCGTAATCCATTTCTTCCCAGGATGGTCCTCATGTTTCCGTTGATGATCCTGCTGGTGTTGCCGTTTGCCGCCAATTTTGATATCAAGAACATCAATCTGGTGGTGGTTGATCATGATGAGAGTATGCTCTCCGAGCGATTGGTGAAAAAGATTGAAAGCTCGGGTTATTTCAGATTGGCAGGATATTGCTACAACGATTCCGAGGCCCTTGGCATGGTGGAGCTTGGTAAGGCGGATACAATTCTGGAGATTCCCTATGGCTTTGCCAAGGACTTGGGCAAGGGTAGCGTTCCCGAGGTCCTGATTTCCGCTGACACGGTCAATGGGACGAAAGGGGGATTGGGTAGTGCCTATTTGACGACGGTCATCCAGGATTTCAGTGCCGATCTTATTCAGGAAACCCAACCGATTCCCGGGAACCAGAAATCTTTGGTTACCATTGAGCCTCAGTATCGGTATAATCCGTATCTGCTGTATCCTGATTTTATGATTCCTGCACTGATGGTCATCGGGCTGCTCTTGATCACCGGGTTCCTGCCCGCACTCAATATCGTCGGGGAGAAGGAGTCGGGAACCATCGAGAGTATGAATGTGACCCCAGTAAGGAAGTTGACGCTCATCCTTTCAAAGTTGATCCCGTATTGGGTCATCGGGTTTCTGGTATTCTCATTCATGTTGGCTCTTGCCTTTTTCGTCTGGGGTCTCTCCATAACCGGCAGTCTTTTGGCGCTCTATCTGGCTGCACTCTTGTTCGTGTTTACGATTTCCGGTTTCGGCTTGATCATTTCCAACTATGCGAACACCTACCAACAGGCGATGTTCATGATGTTCTTTTTTGTCATGATCTTTGATTTTCTCAGTGGGTTGTTCACCCCGATCGCAAGCATGCCCGAATGGGCGAAGCTCATCAGTTATGCCAGTCCGCTCCGCTATATGATCGAGGTGCTTCGGGGGGTGTATCTCAAAGGCTGTACGATACCGGACTTGGTGGGACAATACCTGCCTTTGGGCGTACTGATGATTCTTTTCAACAGCTGGGCGATCATCAGCTACCGGAAGAAGAGTTAATGCAGTGTTTCTGAACGGGGATGCTGCGTGAACGGTAGGGCTTTTTTCTCGGAGTGATTGTCTCTGATCGAAGTACTTCCAAAGCATGATTTTTCAGGCGTATACAGTATTCACTGCTCTTTCCTTGTCCTGATACGTCCTTTATACTTTTCCTATTGATTACTCTGAGCCGGAGGAACGATGGATGGGTGCAGTACATATTGGGCTTGATATCGGGACGACGAATATCACGATGGTGGTCTTGGACCTCGAGCAACAAAGCGTGCCTTCCTCACGTTCGATTCCCAATGTCCGTTACCAAACAGGGGAATCGTATGCCTATGCTCAGGATCCCGTGGCGATCGAACAGGCGGTACGGAGTTTGCTCGCGCAGGTAAAACAGCCCATTGGGTCTCTTTGTGTCACCGGCCAAGTGCACGGCATCGTCTATCATGATGCTGCAGGCAAGGCTGTTTCTCCTCTCTATACCTGGCTCGACCGCAGGGCGATGGAAGCGATCGATGGGGTGGATTCCCAACATTTGCTGTACGAAAAGACCGGAGTGCTGCTTCCCTCAGGCTATGGTCTTTTAGCCCATTATGCCAATCGACGGTTGGGGAAAGTCCCAGAGGAATCCACAGGTTTCTGCGGTATTCTGGAATATGTGACCGGCCGTTTGATCGGTTCGGTCCTCGACCGGTCCGATCCAAGCTGTCTCGGCCCATTCGGGGCATTCGATCCTGTTGCCTCGCATTTCAATTCCAACGTTCTTCAGGAAGTGTTCGGGAGTACAGAACCCCGGTTCCTCGATTCTTGCACACCATTTGCGTTGGCAGGGTATACACCTGAAGGAATACCGGTCGCCTATCCGGTAGGCGACAACCAAGCCGGCTTCTTCGGCATGGTCTCTGATTGGCAGCATTCGGTCTTGGTGAGCATGGGTACCAGCGGTCAACTGTCCTTGTTCAGCACTGATTCCAATTGCCCTTCTTCCATGGAACTCAGACCGTTCCTCGGCGAAGGGTTCCTGCATGTCGGAGCCACGTTGACGGCAGGCAAAGCCTATGAGACCGTCCAGCGTTTCATCGCCTCCACCATTCGGAGTGCAGGCATGGACATCAGTGATGAAGCGGTATTTACCTTGATGAAACAGACAGGACAGACAGAAGGAAAACCGGGTGCCTTGCAGATCGATACGCGTCTGAATGGGTCCAGAAAGGATCCGGCGGTACGGGGTTCGATCAGAGGGATTGATCTCGACAACCTGACCTTGGGAAACCTGGTGATCGGGACCATCGATGGCATCGTGGATGAACTCCACCAATTCAGCACCGAATCGGGCGAACGTTTTGCAAAGATGCAACGCATCATCGCCACCGGAAGCTCGGTCCGGAAGAATCCATTGTTCAAGGATGCATTGGGACGGGCGTTCAGACTGCCCACCACCATAGCAGAGGTTGACGATGGGGCGGGGTTCGGAGCTGCCCTTATTGCAGCGGTGGCAACGCGGGCCTTGGGCCGGAACGAGTCCCGCTCATTGGTCGGAAAACTGCTTGGAACGTGAGGAACCGACACGATTACCTTCCTCTTGGTACACAGAACAGCCGGACTTTTTGGAGTCCGGCTGTTTCTTGGATTAGGCTCTATTTCTCAGATCCAGCAGTATGCTTGGATCAATGTACCCGCTTCTTCTTGATCAACTTCATAACCATCGGGGCAAATATGAAGAGCGCAGTAGCGATCAGCAGCACTGCGGAGATCGGTTTCTCAATGAAGATTTTCGCAGAACCATTGGAAATCGAGAATGCCCGCCTGATCGCCTGTTCAAACCGTGGGGCAAGTACGAAGGCGAGCAGGATCGGGGCAACCGGGTATTGGTGTTTTTGCATAATATAAGCAACCACCCCGGCTCCGATCATGAACCATACGTCAAACATATTGTTGTTCACCGAATAGGCTCCTACGATACATACGAAGACGATGATCGGCGCAATGATACCTCGGGGAATTTTCAAAATCGACATCAAAAAGGGAATGATCACCAGACCGGCGGCGATACAGGCGAGATTACCGATGTACATCGAACTGATGAGTCCCCAAACAAAATCTGTCTGCTGGATGAACAACAGCGGACCGGGTTGCAGGCCCCACATCATCAGACCTCCCAGAAGGACTGCCGTGGTACCCGAACCGGGAATGCCGAGGGTCAGGAGAGGAGCAAAAGCTCCGACGGCTGCGGCATTGTTGGCAGCTTCCGATGCGGCCACTCCCTCGATGGCACCACTGCCCATCTCCAGGGAATTCTTTCCGGTCTTCTTTTCCAGGACATAGGAAAGGAAGGATGCAGTGGTTCCCCCTGCGCCGGGAAGGAATCCGACGAAATTGCCGAGGATTGCACTCTTAAGCATGGTGGGAAGAATCCGTTTGAATTCGCCCCAATCCAGGAGACTTTCCTTTAATGTAAGCCGTTTGCCCGTGATCAGCGAATCCCCTTCATCCTGTTTGCTCATTAGTTCCATGACTTGGGGAAGCCCGAACATTCCGATGACCAAGGGAATAAAGGCGAAACCGCTCAAGAGGTTCACCGAGCCGAATGTATACCGGCCGACCCCTCCTGCCATCGTGTCCATACCGACTGTTGAAAGGAGGATGCCCAGAGCGGATGCGACGATCCCTTTGAGCGGATCTTCTCCCAGCAGCCAACCGATCGAAGTCAGGGCGAGGAGTATCAATGCTGCAATCTCCGCAGGACCGAATTTTAAGCCGACTTTTGCCAGCCAGGGACCGAACAATGTCAGCGTGACGATTCCGATCGTTCCCCCGATGAATGAGGAAATGTTCGCGGCAAACAGCGCTTTACCGCCTTTTCCCTGCCGGCTCATCGGATACCCATCCAGTGCGGTCATGACTGCAGGCGAATCGCCGGGAATATTGAGCAAGATGGCACTGTAGGCACCACCATACATGTTTCCATAGTAAATTGCAGCCAGCATGATGATTGCTGAAGTAGGATCCATCTTGAAGGTAAGGGGAAGCAGCAAGGCCACGCCCGTGACCGCCCCGATACCGGGCATTGCCCCGACGAACAGTCCCATGAATCCACCTGCAATGGCAAGCAATACATTCGTTACCGAGAAGGAGGTCCCGAATCCTTGCATGAGAAGATTGAAATTACCCATACCGTCCCTCCTTTAGAACATCTGAAACAAAAAGCCTCTGGGGAACGGGACACGAAGCCACATTCCGAAGATGCCGTAGATGAAAGCGGTGAATATTGCACTGGTCAACAGTGTCTTCACCCAAGAGTATTTACTGAGGAACCGCATCCAGATGGTGGTGAAAAGGAACACCGAAAGGGCGATGCCGACAACCTGGAGCATGAATCCCCCGAGAACGGCAGCAGCTACCGGTATGAATGCACTGCTCTGGAATGCGGCGGTCTTTTCTTTCTTCTTGCCGAACACCGTTTTGATGAGAATTGCCAGAGCGGCTACCAGAACAATGATTGCGAAGACCACCGGGACGAATCCTCCGCCGGGCCTTCCTTTTTCCCAAAAATCGTAACGAACGATACCTTGCTGTATCCACACGATCGCAACGATGATTTCAATGACTACGAGTACAATATCCATGAGCACAGCCGTCCTGTTGGTACACTCATGAAGAGGAGAAATGCCTCTCCTCTTCATGTATTACGTTGTATCTGTTCAGTCTTTTACTCGAACAGCCCGATCTTCTTTCCCATCTGGAAGAGCTGCTCGGAATTTTGGGTAGCATAGGGTCCGAATTTGTCAGCACCCATGTACGTACCGTCAAGCGCACTCTTCTTGATATAGTTCGTCTTCCATTGTTCGGTTGCAGCAACCTGTTCGAAGACCTTCGACCAATAGGCCACCGTCTCTTCGGTCATGCCCTTACCGCCCATGATGCCGCGGAACATCTGGAATTTCACATTCGGATACCCCAGTTCTGCAAACGTGGGAGCGGAAGCGAACACGCCGTCAAGTCTCGTTTCGGAGAAGGAAGCCAACGCAGCCATCATATTCGCCTGGATCTGACCGATGCATTCGTTGGGATTCATGATACCGAACGCGACATGGCCACCGAGCATGGCACTCGAGATTTCTCCGGCGCTATCGAAATACACGCCGTTGAGCTGGATCCCTGCTTCCTGGTTGATCATTTCAACACAAAGACGATCGAGGTTGTCGGCAACACCAACAGAGATCCCTCCGGGGTTCTTCTTTGCAGCGGCAATGACGTCGGCGAAACTCTTGTAGGGAGAATCGGTTGCAGCTACAAAGAGGACGTTGTCCATTGCTAGTGCTGCAATGGGGACGAGGTCCGCAGCATTGACTTCCGTGCTTGCCCTGAGCCCGAGAACCTGTGCTCCATTGAGGGCAACCAGTGTGTAGTTCCCGTCACGGTTGGGGTCCGCTGCATACGCTGCTCCGACCGTACCGCCACCACCGGGTTTGTTGACGACTACGACATTGCCGTCGACGAGTTTGTTCTTGTTGATGATATCAACGATCAGACGACAGAACGTATCGGTACCGCCGCCGGCGCTGGCTGGCGCGACGAACTCAACCGGACGATCGGGATAGGCGCCTTTGGCTTCCGTGGTTCCCTGAGCGTTCAGCATGCTCATCGTGATCAGTACCAAAAGTACCATGATCAAAGATTTCTTCATTCCTTTCTCCTTTTTGTTGTCTGACTGATACAAGCGCGCATGCGCATGCTTTCAGTCATAAAGCAAAATGCAGAAGGCGTGCCAATTACTGGAATGTATACAATTTTTCTTCATAATTCATAGTCTATCAATCAATTACTCTTGCATCAAACATTTTCGGTATCTCTTGAGTGTATTGCATAGCTGGAAAAAGATTGCAGTTTCGCATATCTTGCGTTGCATGCGTTGCATCAAAAGCATTGAAGGTGTTGGTGCATCCCTCTTGCTGGGCGCAGCGAAAAGGGGTAGCTAATTTTGTATACAAAACGGCCATTGCAGGTAAATATGCATGCAATGGCCGTTCTCCAAGGCTGAAAACGCATAGCTCAGGGGCGGAGTGTTATCTTGATCGCCGTATCATCCTTGTCCGCAAGTTCGAAGGCCTGCTTGATCTCTTCAAGCTTGAACTCATGGGTTATCAGGGAATTGATGTCGATTTGCCCGGTAATGACCGGCCGTAACGTCTCGGGCGTCCAGACATACCGCTCCTGCCAAGTATGATGGACGAGACAGGTGTTGATGAATTGCAACCCGTCATCATGCCATCGGCTGATATTCAGCGTGATGGGTTCGGTCACCCAGCTGTAGAAAACGAACTTGCCGTTGTGTCTGATCAACTCGCTGGCTGCATTGAACGAGTCGGCGCTTCCTGCGGCTTCGACCACGACATCGGCGCCGATTCCTCCGGTCAAATCCTTGACGATCTGAACCGGGTCCTCCTTGGTGATATTGATCGTCACATCGGTTCCCAGCTTTTTGGCAATCCTCAGTTTTCCTTCAAGGGTGTCGACGACTATCACCTTATGGGCTCCTTTGGCCTTGGAGCACTGGGCGATGATCTGACCTGCGAACCCTCCTCCCATGATCACCACCGTATCCCCGAGTTGTACCTGGGAATTGAGGCCTGAATACATGGCACAGGAAATCGGTTCTCCCAGGCTTGCCAGATCCATGCCCAAACCCTTGGGGACCGGTTGCAGCTGCCAGGTTTTGGACAGGAAGTAATCGGCATAGTTGTTGTTCCAACCGAAGGCGATCACCTCGTCCCCAACTTGGTACTCCGATACCCTCGCACCGACCTCGACGATGGTTCCTCCACTCTCGTGTCCGAGCGGGAACGGAAATGTCGGTGCATGCCGAAATTCCGCCGTCTTCGGGGGAAGCTTTCCCCGGTAGAACAGCTTGTCCGATCCGCAGATGCCCATGCGGTGGTTCTTGACGATTACTTCATCCTCGCCGCATACCAATTTTCGTTCGATCAGATCAATGTCATAGGGTCCCTTCAGCAGGGCTGCCCGGGTGGTGACTGCCATAGTGCATACTCCTTGTTCGTTATGATTGGTTCATCAATTGAGCGATCTCGTGTTCGCTCAGGTACTTCACCGTTTCTCCTTTCAGAAGATAGACCAATTTAGCCGTCTCCTCGAATTCCTCCATCAGGTCCATTGCCGATTCCAAGGAATCGCCGGTGGTCACCGGGCCGTGATTCTGCAGCAGGAATGCATTCCGTTTGCCAGCCCATTTGCCTAGTTCCCGAGCAAGGTTCTCATCTCCCGGCTTGCAGTAGGGGATCAAGGCAACCTTGCCGATCTTCATGACGAAGTAGGGGGTGAAGGGTCGAATACTGTTCTCTTCGTCCAAATCCTTGATGCAGGAAAGACGGGTCGTCCAAGTGGAATGGAGATGGACCACCGCCTGCACCTTCGGATCCTGGTAGAGGGCAAGGTGGAACTTCACCTCCTTGGAGGGTTTCTTCCCGCTCAGCAGGCAGCCTTGGGAATCGATCAGGGACAGTTCCTCGGCTTTGAGCCTTCCCAGGCATGCACCGGTTGGGGTGGCCAGGAAGGTTTGCTCGTCCACTCTGGCCGAGACGTTGCCGGCCCCACCGACGGTAAATCCCCGGTCGTAGAGGGAGCGGCAAAGATCGACCATGTTCGTTCGCAGTTCCGATTCGCTCATACCATCTCCTTTTGTGCCTTGAGGAAGAAATCGTCCGCTCCGAAGTTTCCTGACTTGAGGGCCAGATACACTTCCTGGTCGACCGCCTTCACCCAAGGAATCCCAGGATCAATCTGCGGTCCGATGGAGAATGCACTGATACCCAACCGCTGTACCACGTTGCCGGAGGTTTCTCCTCCTGCAATGATGAAATTCCTCACTCCCAGCTGTTTCAGTTCGACGGCAAGGTTTCCGAAGAATTCCTCGATGGCATGTTCAACCAAACCGGAAGGATATGTTTCCTTGGTACGTGCCAGTTGTTCGGGAGGAACCGTGGCATAGACAAGTGGTGCGAATGGATCGTCAAGGCGGGGAATCAGGTACGCAACCACTCTAGCGAGGTAATGCGACCGGTCTTTGAGCAGGGTCTCCACCTCGATCTTGAATGCATCGGCACTGTTGAGGTAGACGCTGACTTGCCTGTTGGTCGCCTCCGAGCAGGAACCGGCGAATACGATCGTCTTGGCGACCTTCGGCCGTCCGATTCCAACCGTCTTGGTTTTTCGTTTGGGAGAAGCTTGAAAGTGTTTTGCCAGGGAAACGGCAAGGCCTGATGCACCGGTGAGCAGGGGCATTTCAAGCAAGGCTTGTGCTGCGATGTCCAGATCATCCTGTTGGATTGCATCAAGGACGACGTACCGGTACCCCGATTCCTTCGCCTGGGTGAGGAATCGGCGTACCGAATCCACCCCTTGGTGCAGGATGTCGATGCTCAGTGTTTCTGCTTTTCCACTCGATTGGCTTTCCATGAGTCGGGAGAGTTTTGAGTCCTTCATCGGGGTGACCGGGTGGTTGCGCATACCCGATTCATGCAAGAGTTGGTTGTACACGAACAGGTATCCGCGATAGACCGTCCTTCCATTCACGGGAAGAGCAGGGCAGATGACGGTCAAGTCGGTGCCGAGGGCTTGCATCAGGGCATCGGTGACCGGGCCGATGTTGCCCTGCTCGGTGGAATCGAAGGTCGAGCAGTATTTGAAGTAGAACTGGTTGCACCCTTGGTCCTGCAACCATTGCAGGGCTGCAAGCGAATCCCTGACCGCCTCGGTTTTCAACGACGAACGCGATTTGAGGCTGACCACGTACGAATCGGCTTCTGCGTGGAAATCAGGGGAAGGGACCCCATTGGTCTGAATCGTCATCATCCCGTTGGATGCCAGAAATCCCGCAATATCGGTGGCTCCGGTAAAATCATCTGCTAGTATGCCGAGTTTTCTCATGGTGCATCCTATGGCTTCGGTGAAAGGAACGCGGTATCCTGCTCTCTCCGGAGGGACCAGAGGATTGAATCCTTCACCGGTTTTTCAAGCATGTCCGCAGTAAGCAGTTCTCCTGCCTTCACATCCTTTTTCAACGTCATGCCGTCAGCCAGGTAGTAGGGGAGTTGCCCCTGTGCATCGATTCGCGCTGCCGGGCGGAGGATTCCATCGAATCCTTCGATCACATGATGATGGCCGACCGCCTTGAGCTGGGTTCCCCGCTGCATGTCTCTGTTCGCTCTTGCAACCAGATCGTATCGGGGAGTCGGGGCCTCCGCTCCTGTGGGCAGGCCGAGCATTCCGACGGAGAAGACGCTGTACAGTGCCTCGAAGCCAAGGTAGTGTGCCGGGTAATAGATCATCGCAGTCTTGCCGTTCCTGCTTACCGGCACCCCTTTCCCCTTGAGTACCTGCCAGGTTTGTTCGTCATCACAGGCGACGACGACAAATTCACCGCCTTCCATGCTCTGTTCGTCGGTACGGCGCAGGCAGTTGAAGACATCGATTTTGCATTTCCCGCTGAACAACCCTCCCCTGTCTTTTGGACACATGAGGTCCGCTACTTCCAAGGTCCGGGCGATCGGGTAGTGGAATGCTTCGATGTCGGGGTCGAACTCAGGAAGGTGATTGCAGACGATCGACATTTCCGCAAGGTCGGGAATCGCCCGTTGGCCGAACATATCCAGCATCTCGCTGCGTTTTTGTACGGTTTTCTCATAGTCGTCCCCGAGGTCCCACACCTCGGCAAAATGCGGGATGTGTTCTTTCCTGCCCAGTACCTCGATACTCGATTCCGCACTGTCGTAGATGAAGTCATACTCGCTTGCCTTGCCGATGCCCAGGATGGTAAGCCCTGCATTCCGCACCCAGGTAACCAATCCGATGAGTAGCGAAGGCTGGTCCCCTTCGGCAAGCGAGTAGATGACCCCGTTTTCCCTGGCTTTTTTGGACAAGAGCGGCCCGACTACGGAATCAGACTCCTTGGTTACGGCAATGACATGTTTGCGGTGTTGGATGGCGCATAGGGCATAGGAAGCCGAGGCTTCGGGGTTTCCCGTACCTTCGACGACTACGTCGAACGGCATTTCCATGGCAAGGTCTATGTCGTCGAATATGAGTGATTTTCCTGCTGCGAATGCCTCGAGTCCGGTCTGTTTGTCCGTACAGTGGATGATGTCCCGGCTGTCAACTCCTACCGAGCGATAGGCATCGATACAGCGTTGGATGTTCCTTCCACACAAAACCCGGATGGAGAGCTTCTTGTTTCTCACCCCGTAGGTGAACAAGGAATGATTGAATCCTCCCACTCCGATGATAGCCAGTTCCAGGGGTTGTTCGGATTTGGGAAACAGCAGGTCATAATTCATGGACGATGCTCCTTACGTGCAATGCTGGTGATACCTTCACCTCAATGCAAAAAGAGTGCCAAGGTACAGGCTGGTTCACCTTCAATCGGATTTTTTTTCTAATTCTTTCGCGTGGTTGAATGTACGTTTCCTTTTCCAAGCAGGGTGGTCGAGCTTGGTTGGCTCGGGGGCGGGGATTCTGCATCTTTTCGCTTGCAAATCCAATTGTACGCATGCAAACTATATTGCGATTATGCAAGCTGAAAAAGAAGGATCCGTATGATTGACATTTCGTTCATCGTCCCCTATGAATCGATGAAATACGTTGTCGAGGACATTTTCAGGGAACACCCCGATCGGGCGGAAATCCAGGCGAACATCCTTACCAAGACGGTCGAGGAGATCAAGAAGGAAGATCTGGAGAATGCCGATATTGTGATTGCACGAGGATACTCGGCCAACCGGGTGAGGGCGACCAATGTTCCGGTATTGCCTATTTCCGTGACGGGTTTCGATATCACGGTGGCATTGAATGCGTGCATCCAGAAGTTCAATCCCAAGAAGATCGCAGTCATCGGGCCACTGAATACGGTCTATGGCATCGAGGAAATCGAGAGTGTGTTCCCCTGCGAGATCCAAAGCTATCAGGTTTCCGATCCGCTGGACCTTGAAGAGACCATTCTCAAGGCACAGCGCGAGGGCTCGACGGCGATCATTGCCGGCAAGAGCGGGACCTCAATCGCTTCTCGTCTGGGTATCGACTCCACCATGATTCTCAGCGGTCGCAAGACGGTGTTGCAGTCGATCGATGAGGCAATCCGTACGGTGCGCCTGATGCGTCAGGAGCGGGAACGGACCGATCGGTTCAAGGGAATCATGGACTATTCGTTCGAGGGGATCCTTTCAGTGAATACCCAAGGCGTCATCACGACGGCGAACAATTATGCAAGAAAGGTACTCGACGGCTTGGAGGATGAACCAGAGGAGGTTCGGCTGAAGGATGTGCTTCCCCAGCTTGACATCCAGTCGGTGCTCGAGGGCAGGAGTAAAATCCTGGGCGAATTGGTGCAGATCCAGAAGAACCTGTACACATTCAACTGTGTGTGTGCCGGCGACACCGGGGCGGTGGTGACCTTCACCAATATTTCCAAGATCCAGGAACTGGAAGGACAGATCAGGACCAAGTTGCACAAGAAAGGCTTGGTGGCGAAGTATCAGTTCAAGGATATCATCGGAGGCGAGAGTCGGCTGGTTGAGACGGTCAAGATGGCGAAGAAATTCAGCCGGGTTGAGTCGAACATCTTCATCTATGGTGAGACAGGGACTGGGAAGGAACTGTTTGCCCAGAGTATCCATAATGCGAGTGTTCGACGTGAACAGCCGTTTGTCGCCATCAACTGCGCCGCTTTGGCGGACAACCTTCTGGAGAGTGAGCTGTTCGGGTATGTCGACGGGGCGTTCACCGGCGCCTCCAAAGGCGGCAAGCCGGGGTTGTTCGAGCTTGCCCATCGGGGTACGGTCTTTCTTGATGAGATCGGCGACATCTCGCCGTCGTTGCAGAGCAAACTGCTGCGCGTTCTGCAGGAACGGGAGATCATGCGCCTTGGCCATGACCAGGTGATTCCGATCGATATCAAGATCATCAGTGCATCCAACAAGAACCTGCGCGACCTGGTTGACCGAGGGGAATTCAGGGAGGACCTGTTTTATCGGCTGAATGTGCTGAAACTCAAGCTTCCTCCCCTGCGCGAACGTCCGAATGATATCGTCGAACTTGCCGAATTTTTCATCAAGGTGAACCGGAAGAAGTTCGGAACCGAATCGATTTCGCTTACCGAGGAATCCAAGGCGCTGATCAAGAGCTATCCTTGGCCCGGCAATGTGCGGGAACTTGAGAATTTTTGCGAGCGGCTGTGCGTCCTGCTTGATGATGGGATTGCAGACGTACAGGATGTCCGGTTGTGTTTGGAGGAATCGGTACGGCTTGATGAAGGGCCGGTGGTTCCGAACAACCTGAGTTCGGCGGCTTTCGTCAGCGAAAAGGAAATTCTCATCCAGACCCTTGAGGCAAGCAGAAACAAGCGAGAGGCGGCGCAGAAACTGGGCATAGATCCCTCCACCCTTTGGAGGAAGATGAAGAAGCATGGGTTGGAGTAGGGGCTGTGATGAAGCTTCCTTGCGCTATTGAGGTGTTGACTTCTTCTTTGCATTGATCGGGATCGCCGTCGGTATCTCAGCTTTGACTGAGAGATCGCCCATGAGATAGATCTTTGCATTCGGGTTTTTCTTGTCTTTTCTGAAGTCTGCCGGGGTCATTCGATAGTGTTCTTTGAACCTATGATAGAAG